>JAUQPV010000053.1 GCA_030550225.1 Acidobacteriota bacterium
CGTGCCGCCGTCGGTCCAAGCGCCCCGGATCGCCGTGGACCGGGTATTTTCCTTGGCCGGCGTGGGGACCATCGTGACGGGCACGATGGAGGGCGCGCCCTTCCGGGTCCGTCAGACGGTGACGGTTTATCCGAAAGGTCGGACGGCCATGATCCGCTCGATTCAGGTCCATGAGCGGTCGGTCCCGGAAGCCGTCCCAGGTGCTCGGACGGCCTTGAACCTGCAGGGCGTTCACCATACCGAGCTGACCCGTGGGGACTGGGTCGCCGAACCGGGTCGGATGACCGTCGACCGGGCCTGGTATGCCTGGGTTCGGTGGCTTCCCGAGGCGGCCCGGTGGCGGAAGCCCAGTGCCGTCATGCGGTTTCACTTCCACCACGGGGCGGCCGCCCACGTCGCCCGCCTCTTTTGGGTCGGCTCGCCGCCGGCGCAGTGGCCCGAGACGGCCCTCGTCCGCCTCGTGTTCGCCGGGCCGGTCGCCGGAAACGCCGACGACGCTTTCGTCCTCCGGGCCATCTCGCCCACGCGGGCCGTCGGGGGCGGGCGACTCATCGAACCCGTCGGGCGGCGGACCCGCCGTCGGGAACGGGCCGTCGCCGATGCCTGGAAGGACTGGCCGGACCTGACGCCTGCGGACCGACTGGAGCGATACGTTCGACTCCACGGCCTGGAGGGCATCGCCTGGTCGGACCTGCAGGCCTGGACGGGCTGGACGGACGAGACCCTGCGTCGGCATCTGACGCCCCTCATCGAGGCCGGCCGGCTGGCCGCCGACCGATGGCCCGAGGCGACGTTCGTCACGACGGCCCAAGCCGTCCAGACGGCCTGGGACCGAGCGCAGAGGGTCCTGGCCGAGTATCACGCCCGGCATCCGCTTCGGTCCGGCATGCCCCGGGAGACGTGGGTCCAGCAGTGGTGCCCGCGGTCTCATCCATTCTGGAACGGGGTCATCGCCGCCTGGATTCAGGAAGGCCGCATCGTTCAAGAAGAAGACGTGGTCCGCCTGGCGGAGTTCCGGGTCGTCTTACCGCCCGACCTCGCCGAGGCCGTCCAGGCCCTGCAGGCGGAGATCGCCCAGCATCCGTGGGAAGGTCTCCGGTGGCCGGACGTCCGGGACCGGGCCCTCCAGATGGGCGTCGACCCCGAAGACCTGTTGGTATACTTACGGGAGTCGGCGGGCGTCCTGGCCCTGGAGATGGAAGGCGTCCTGCACCTGGTCGACGCTGACTATGCGCGTCAATTTCGCCAACTCTTGGAACGTCTGGCCGAGGGTCGGGACTACGTGACTGTAGGCGACGTCAAGCAGGCGATGGGATGGTCCCGGAAGTGGACCATCGCCTGGCTGGAGTTCGCCGCCCGCCAACAGTGGACTCACCGGGTCGGCGATCAGCATTACGTCCGGCGAGTCCAAGAAAAGGGTCTCGGGTCCCAGGTGCCGGGTCCCGGGCAATAAATCGGGAGTTCGGGAATTCGGGAATTCGGGAGTTCGGCAGGTGGGCAGATGGGCAGGTCGGCTACTGCTGGATTTGGGCCGTCATCCTGATGCGCTCTTCCTGGGAAAAGACTTGTGTCCGGCAGGACACCTCAGCCGCCAGGGCCAAGGCCGTCGGCTACACCCGAAGTTCTCAGTAGGAGCGAACCGGGGAGCGCCTGTGGGCAACCCTCAAGGGCCATGATTTTCTGAGTTGCCATGAGACCTCCCTGGAAAAACTTCGGACTCATTCGTCCCCATCTGCCCGCCTGCCGACCTGCCTATCTGCCCACTGCCCATCTGCCTGGAACCATCGATGAACTGGAAGGTCTTCGCACCGGCGAAAATCAATCGTTTCTTGTGGATCGGCCCTCGCGACGCGGCCGGCTACCATCCTTTGGTGACCTTCTTTCAGACGGTCGCCCTCTGGGACGAGATCACCATCCGGTGCATTCAGCCTGATGGCCCTTTCGAGGTCCGATGGGCTCTCGACGCCGCGGTCGGTCTGGACCCGGAAGCGACGACCCTGGCCCGAGCCGTGCGGCGGCTGACGGAGGGGCCTGCGGCCCGACCGGCGGGCGTCTGGTATATAAGTCTCCGGAAGCGGATTCCCGTGGCGGCCGGCCTCGGCGGCGGGAGTTCCGATGCGGCGGCCCTTCTGATGGCCCTCAACGAGGTCTGGGGACTGGGCCTCAGCGTGTCCGAACTCCACGAACACGCCCGGGCCGTCGGGATGGACGTGCCTTTCTTCCTCTACGGGGGCCGGGCCCTGGCCGACGGCTACGGGGACCGCGTGTGGCCCCTGCCGGACGACACGTCGGCCGAGGAATGGTTTGTCCTCTGGGTCCTGCCCGAGCGAGCCATCACGGGGATCATGTATCAGCGGTTGGACGACATCCGTCCAGAGGCCCCGACCCGGCCGGACGTTCCGACCTTGCTGGACGACCCGGCCCGGCTGGCGGCGGCCCTGGAAGAAGCCGCCAACGACTTCGCTCCCGTGATCGAGACCGCATGGCCGGAAGGGGCGGCCTGGAAGGAACGGCTTCGACGACTGGGGGCTCATCCCGTGCAGTGGTCCGGTAGCGGCCTCGCCTTGTGGGGTCGGTTCCCACGAGCCCCCGACGCCTGGCGGGCATATCAGGCTCTTCAGGAAGTTCAGCCGCCGGGTGCCTTTCTAAGTGTGGTCCCCGCCTTGAGCCGGCGGGCCTGGCATTTGTATATCCGGGTTCGGTCGGCCGCCGCCCGTTGAGTCGGTTTTAGGTGTTGGGTCTTAAGTGTGAGGCGGATGGCGAATTCGGATTTCGAATTGCAGATTAGGGGTTCAAGTGGGATAAGGGAATCCCCCAGGTATCCTTAATTTACAATTCACAATCCGCAATTCGCAATCTGCAATTCATCCACATCCGATGTCTCATACCCGACACCCCATACCCAACACCGGTTAGGTCTCTAGAATCTCCTTCTCCTTCGCTTTGGCCGCCTGCTCGATTTTCTCGATGTACTCGTCGGTCAACTTCTGGACTTGGTCCCGGGCCCGGCGAGCGTCGTCCTCGGAACACTTCTTGTCCTTCTCCATCGCCTTGATGTGTTCGTTGCCGTCCCGACGGATCATGCGGATCGCCGTCTTACCTTCCTCGGCGATTTTCCACACCTGCTTGGCGAATTCCCGCCGCCGTTCCTCTGTCAGGGGTGGGATGGGGACCCGGACGACCTTCCCATCATTGACAGGAGACAGACCCAGGTCCGACGTCAGGATGGCCTTCTCGATGACGGCCAACATGCGGGGCTCCCACGGCTGGATGAGGACGAGGTTCGGCTCAGGAATACGAATCGTGGCGACCTGCGAGATCGGCGTCGGCGTCCCGTAATAGTCGACCCGGATGTGGTCGAACAAATGGATCGAGGCCCGTCCGGTACGAATGGCCTTCAGCTCTTCCTGGACCTTGTGGAGTGTCTTCTCCATGCGACTCCGCAGGTCCTTCATTAAGGCCTGGAAGACGTCCTCCATGGTCTGCCTCCTGGACCGGGTCTTGGGTGCCCGGTACCGGCCTCTGAGACACGACGTCCCAACGTCCGGCACCGGACACCTGGGACCCCCCGGCCTACTTCCGACGGCGCCGACGCCACCACCAGACCGGGGCCAACAGACTCAAAAGGGCCATCCAGGAACGACCCGTCAGTCGCCCCAGCGTCTCCAGGACTCCCGCCAGGTCCTCGACGCTTCGCCGGACCTTCCGGGTGACGACGCCTGTGTCATCTAACTGTCGGTCCAGTTTATACGTGATCGATTTCAAGTTCCGGACGACCTCACCCGAGTGGTTCAAAAAATCCTGGACCTGGACGAGGGTTTGGCGGAAAGTGCGCAGGGTCTGGACGACGTGAAAGGTCAAATAGACAGCTATGAGGAAGAGACCGACCCACAGGAAGAACCGCACGACGGGCCACGAGATGACGACCGCTTCCACGATCGGCCCCTCCAGATCTACGGTAGATGGCTCTGTCGCGATTCAATTTAGGGATGGGCCCTGCGGGCCGACGTCCCCGTCAGCCCGCAGGCGGGGGCGCCTCCCCTCCCACTTCCGGATCGCAACAGAGCCATGGCACGTCGCTAATCCGGCACCGCCGTCACCGGCGGCGCCGGATGACCTAAAAGCGAAGGACGAGACTGCCGGAAAATTGCTTCACCGGCTTGCTCCACGAGTACGCCACGTCCACCTGGAGGCGGTTCTGGACGACAAAGCCCAAACCGCCGGAGACGCCGACCCGTGTCTTGTCCTCCAGACCATTATAAAGCCGGTCGAAGGTGTCTGCCCAGAAGGCATCCGCCGGAGACGACAGGTTCGCAGGCTTTGTGTAGTGAATCCGCCGCTCCGGAAACACAAAGCCGCCGGCCCGGAGGGCGACGGTCGTCGAGCCGACGAAAAACACGTATTCGGCGCCCCCGCGGACCTCGACCCGGTCGCTGATGTGAAAGTTCTCAATAGCCAGGGCTCTGTCTCCACCCGGATAAAAATACAACAACTCCGCGTTATCGTCTACGATACGGGAGTACTGGAGCCACACGACGTCGGCTGTCAGGACGAGCTGGTCCGTCGGTCGGTACGCAAAGCCCCCGCCGAATCGATGGGGAATCCCTAGCCGAGGTCGGATAGTCTCGAGGGGGATTTGGGTCCCACCCGGTAACTCTGCATACAGGGTGTCGTCTTCCCACTGGAACGTGGGATTGATCTCCCCGACCAAGCCGACCTGGAATCTCGATGACGGGCGCCACATGAGGCCGACCGTAAAGCCCCAGCCCGTGTCCGTATCGTTGAGAGACTCGACGTTGGCCACGAAAGGCGCCCCACAGAGGTCAAATTCGATGGGCTCGCAAAAATCCCGTCGGATCAAGCTCTCGGCCTTCATCCGGGCGAACTTGCCGGCGACCCCGATGTCGACCTGTCCCAGGCGCACGGCCAGGGCCAGACCGTATTGCTCACCGGTGAACTTCATGCTCCCCTCGACGGGGAAGAAGAGGAAGCCCGGCACGATGGTCCGAGCGTCAAACGTGAATTCGTCCTTCAAACGGATGAACTCGTGCCGGAAGAGGGCGACCGTCCACCGCTTGTTCTTACCTGGAAAGACGATACTGACGAAGGCCGGGGACCCGACGTTGGCCCCGAAGGTCGTCGGTTCAAAGTCAAACAGGCTGTTCCGACTGGCCAGGCGTGGGATGTCGTAATTCAGGAATTTCCCCTCGACCGCAATCTCCGGTCGGATCAGGACCAGCAGGCCCGCCGGATTCGTCTGGGCGGCCGTAGCGTCGTCGGCCAGGCCAACGAAGGCCCCGCCCATGGCCGTCGCCCGGGCGCCGGGCGGGATGAAGTTAAATTCCAGTTGTTGGAAGCTCTCTTCATCGACTTGAGCATAAGCCGGGGCCACGAGCCCGCCGACCCATCCCAAGGCGGCAAGCCATACGAGCCGGTAAGCACAGCGTCGAATGCGTTGCATCCTGTCACCTCGATGACTCAGTGTTTGGTCTTAGGTGTTGGGAGTTGGGGTTGGGTCCATTCCATGGACCCAACCCCCAGCGCTGAAGGTCTCCAACGGACGATGCATGAAGCGATGGGAAAGGCTGGTCAGATACCATCCTCCCGGACTAAACGCCTATCTTACCAGAACCGTTCGGCCTGTGAGAATGGCGTCGGAACCACCTTTTCCATCGCTCGGAAAGCACGATGTTTCAGACAGAGTGGGTGTTGGGTGCTGGGTGTTGGGTTCTTGAAAAAAGGGACCTAACATCCAACACCCAGCACCGAGCACCGATTTTTCGAAGGGTCGGAAAGGCCGAATCCATACGGGTTTTCACGAACCGAACGGTCCTGCTAAGCAAAGATTATCGTCCCCATCCGGGCGGATGTTGCCCCGGCCGGTGAGTCCCGACAAAATAGTCCCCGCCGAGGTGACGACGGATGGCGACTGTCCTTATCGTGGACGACGAGCCCGAAATTCGTCACTTGATTCGCCGATGCCTCCAGAGGCTGGACGTCACCTGTCTGGAGGCGGCCTCGGGTCAGGAAGCGGTCGAGTCTGTCCGCCGCCACGAACCGGCGGTCGTCCTTCTGGACGTCCGACTCCCGGACATGCACGGGCTGGAAGTCCTGCGGGCCATTCGCCAGGTCTCGGCCGGCGTCTCCGTCCTCGTACTGACGGCCTTCGACGACTCCCGGATCGCCGTCCAGGCGATTCAGCAGGGGGCCGACGACTACATGACGAAACCCCTGGACGTCGACCGCCTGGTCCAGCGAGTCCGGGAACTCTTGGAGGCGGGGCGGCTTCGGACTGGCCTGGAAGCGATGGTCGAGCGAGCCGAGTCGGACGTCCACTTCTACGGTCTCGTCGGGCGTTCCGCCAGCATCCGGCGGGTCTTCCAATGGATCCAACGCATCGCCCCGACGGACATGCCCGTCCTGATCACGGGGGAGAGCGGGACGGGCAAGCGGCGGGTCGCTGAGGTCATCCACCGGCTGAGCCCCCGGTCCCAGGGTCCCTTCATGACCGTCGACTGCGGAACGCTCCCGGCCCATCTGCTGGAAAGCGAGCTCTTTGGGTACGAACGGGGTGCCTTCACGGGAGCCGACCAACGGAAAGTCGGCCGCATCGAGCTGGCCCAGGGCGGGACGGTCCTGTTGGACGAGATCGCGAACCTCCCGCCCGACGGTCAGGTCAAGCTCCTGCAAGCCCTCGACGAGAAGGTCGTCTTCCGCCTCGGGGGGACGACGCCCGTTCAGTTGGACGTCCGGATCGTCGTCGCCTCGAATCAAGACCTCCGGGGCTTGGTCGAGCGGGGTCAATTCCGGGAGGACCTCTACTATCGGTTGAACGTCTTTGAGCTTCGTCTGCCGCCCCTGCGAGAGCGGCCAGAGGACATTCCCCTGCTCGTCGAGTACTTTCTGCGGCACTTTTCCGGACGCTACGGCAAGACCGTCCGGGGCTTTCACCCCGAGGCGATGGCCCTGCTCTTGCGGCATACCTGGCCGGGGAACGTCCGGGAGCTCCGGAACGTCGTCGAGCGGGGCATCGTCTTAGCCGACCGGTGGATCGGCGTCGAGCACCTGCCCCCGGAGATTCAGGCCCTGGCCGGGGAGCGGCTCGAAGTCCAGGAGGCCGAGTCCTTTGCTCAGCGGGCCCACGCCCTCTTGGAGGAGACCGAAAAGTACATCCTCCGAGAAGCGCTCGACCGAGCCGGCGGGAACCGGCAAGTCGCGGCCCGCCTCTTAGGCATCAGCCTGCGGACGCTGTATTACAAGATGGACCGGTACTTCCCCAAGGAGGGCCGCCGACGTCGGGAGACGGCCGGGCTCCAGGACGGTGACAAGCTATCGACTTAGGTCGATCGGCCATGGGCGTGTATCCTCGGAACACTGCCATGGCGGTAGGAGGGCTCGGTGATGAGCCGTAGAGTCCTGCGACTCCTCCTCCTGACGGGATGGGGTCTCGCCAGTTCAGCCCTGGGCCAGACGGGACCCGTCGAAGACCTCAATGCCCTGCCGGCTTCGGAGATCTATCAACGGGCCTGTGCGGCCTGTCACGGTCCCGACGGTCGGGGCTACCCCGGTGGTGAGTGGCGGGAGCGGACGGGCCTCCTGACCCCGCCGCCGGACTTCACGGACCCGAAATTCAATTCCCGGGAACCCTTGGCCGACTGGGTCATCGTCATTCGGGACGGGGGCCGGGTCCTGGGTCTGTCGCCCCAGATGCCGTCCTTTGGTCTCGTCTTGGCCGAAGCCAAGATACGGGAGCTCGCTCGGTATCTCAAAAGCTTCGGTAACGACGCCCGCTATCCACCCGGTGAGTTAAACTTCCACCGGGGCCATCGGACGACGAAGGCCTTCCCGGAGGACGAACTCCTCCTGATATCCAGTTATGAGCGGACTCGGTCCGGGGGGACGGTCTTCCGGGAGACCCTCTATTACGCCCACCGGCTCGGACCCCGATATCAATGGGAGGTGAAGGGCACGCCGACCTTTACGACCGGCGAGGCCGTCAGCGGGGAAGTCGAGGTGGGCCTCAAGTGGGCAGTCGCCTATGACCTGGCCCAGCGGTGGATCTTCACGGTGGGCCTCGAGCCGGCCTTTCCTGTCCGGTCCGACGAGAAGTGGAGTGCGACGCTGTATAGTACCTTTGGGAAGGCCTTGGGAGACCGGTGGACGCTCCAGTCCAGCCTTTATCTGAAATGGTCTCCCCCGGAGGGCGCCGAGGGCTGGACCCTCCGGTGGTCGGGCGTCGTGCACGGGATCTTCACGTCGGCCCGCCGGGGCCTCTTCCCGGCATTGGAGTGGACCGTCGAACGGGGTCTTCACGCTGGCGCCCGAACGCAGGTCTGGCTCCTCCCGCAAGTCTACGCCGCCTTGTCCCGGCGGGGTCACGTAGCCCTCAGCGTCGGGCCCGAAATCCCCGTCCGCCGGGACCCCGACGTGCGCTTCCGGATTCGGGCCTTCCTGCTGTGGGACTATGCCGACGGCCCCTTCTGGGTCGGCTGGTAAGGCGCGCCGGACGATGCGAGCGGTCTGGCGACCTATAAGGGGTATCGCCGACCTTCTGCCGCCTGACTGCCTGATTGCCTCATTCTTCCTTCACGACCAACGCCGGACCCACTGGAGGATGCCCTCGCGGACGGACTTCCGGTGGGTCGTCCCGACCCGACGGTCGATTTCGGCCCGATGGGTTCGATACCACTCGTAGCCTTTGATGAGGGCTTGGACATTGCTGTCCCGGGGGGTCCACCCCAGGAGGGACTGGGCCTTCCGGATGTCAAAGTAGAAGTCCTTGTCCGGTGTACGGTAGTGCCAGTCTACTAAGGGCGAAAGGCCCAGGTGGTCCAGGAGCCACAGGACCGTCTTGACGGGGCCTGCCGGTAAGGGGCACAGGCGGGCGCCCGTCCCGGCGTGGTCGATTAAACCCTGGAGGTCTTCCCGCAGGGTCCGGTACTCGGCGGCGCCCACGTTGAAGTCCTCCCCTGGGATAGACGCTCGGGCGGCCCGGACGCATGCCTCGACGAGGTCTTCGCTACTGATGAGCTGAAATCGGTTCGTCCCCCGTCCGATGAGGTAGACTCGACGACCCTCGGCGACGTGCCGAAAGAGAAGCGTCAGGATACCCCCCCGCCCGGGACCGATGACCGTCCGGGGTCGGATGACCATGACGTCTAAGCCTCGGGCCCGGAATTCCCGACACACCTGTTCGGCCCGGGCCTTCGATCGGCCGTAAGCGCCCAGGGGCCGGAAGGGCGTCTCTTCGGTGACCGGACAAAGCCGGGGAATCCCGTAGACGGCACTGCTGGAGACGAACACGACCCGGCGGACCCGGCTCTGCTGACAGGCCTCGAGGAGCAGACGGGTCCCGTAAACGTTGACCTCGTCGTAAGTCCGGCCCGCCTTGGCCACGGGCAGGACGGCCGCCAGGTGGAACACGACCTCGACGTCCTCCCGGACGGCTCGGGTCACGACCGAGGGGTCCCGGACGTCGCCCTCGACGAAGTCGGCCGGCCGGGCCAGCCAGGTCTCGTCTGGCGGTTCCCGGTCCAGGATGCGGACGGCCACGCCCTCGTCCTGCAAGCGTCGCACGAGCTGTAAACCCAAAAAGCCGGCGCCGCCGGTCACCAGAGCCGTCTTCATGGGGGAATCTCTCCTGCATCCATGTACGATGCATGGATATCATCGGATAGGGCCGTTCGGCCCGTGAAGGTGGGGTCGGATCGGCCTTTCCCACCGTACGGGAAGCACGGTTTTTCAAGGATACGGACGGGAACGGGATGCGAGATACGGGACACGGAGGGCCCGAGGCCTCGACGATGGCTTTTCCCGTCCCCGGACCCTATCTGCCGACCTGCCGAATGCTTGAAAAACCGTCTTTCTCGGAGGGTCGGAAAAACTGAATTCATGAGGGTTTCTACGGGCCGAGCGGCTCTGTTTTGTCAAGTTTGCATCTTGCATCCTGTATCCCGCATCTCGCATCTTATACGGAGCCCCTCGCTGGGTCCACCTCGAGGTCACGCCGATGTCGTTTTCCGAAAGCGGTCGGGTCATCGTCGTCGGTGGCGGACTGGCCGGCTGTGAGGCGGCCTGGCAGGCCGCTCAGCTTGGCGTCCCCGTCGTCCTCTACGAGATGCGACCCCAAGTGATGACGCCCGCCCACAAGACGGGTGACCTCGCCGAGCTCGTCTGCAGTAATAGCCTCCGGAGCGACCTCATCGACAGGCCCGCCGGCCTCCTCAAGGAGGAGATGCGTCGGCTGGACTCTCTGATCATCCGCTGTGCCGACCGGGCGGCCATTCCGGGCGGCGGCGCCCTGACCGTGGACCGGGAGAAATTCGCCCAGGCCGTCACCGAGGCCATCGAGGCCCATCCCCGGATCACCGTCGTGCGGACGGCCGTGACGGACATCCCCGACGACGGACCGACCGTCATCGCCACGGGTCCCCTGACGCATGAGGCCCTGGCCGAGGCCCTCCGCAAGCTCATCGGGTCCGACTTTCTGTACTTCTATGACGCTGTGTCGCCCATCGTAGACGCCGAGACGATCGATTCCGAGCGATGCTTCTGGGGGGCCCGCTACCGAGACGAGCCGGCGTATCTGAATTGTCCGATGACCGAGGAGGAGTACCGGCGTTTCTGGGAGGCCCTGACGACCGCCGAGCGTCATGCGCCCCACGACTTCGAGCAGGTCCCCTTCTTCGAGGGTTGCTTGCCCATCGAGGAGATGGCCCGCCGGGGGTATCTCACGCTGGCTTATGGTCCCCTCCGACCGACGGGTCTCCGGGACCCCCGCACGGGCCGCCGGCCTTTCGCCGTCGTCCAGCTTCGACCGGAGAACGCCGAGCGTACGATGTTCAACCTCGTCGGCTTCCAGACGACGCTTCGATGGGGCGAACAGCAGAGGGTCTTCCGTCTGATCCCCGGCCTGGAGCATGCCGAGTTCCTCCGCTTCGGCTACATCCATCGGAATACCTACGTCAATGCCCCCGTCGCCCTGCGACCGACCTATCAATTCCGGGGCCGGGACGACCTGTTCCTGGCCGGCCAGTTGACGGGCGTCGAGGGCTACATCGAGTCGGCGGCCGCCGGTCTGATCGCTGGCATCAATGCGGCCCGCCTCGTTCGGGGCGAGCCCCCTCTGGTGTGGCCTCGGGAGACGGCGATGGGGGCCCTGGCCCACTACATCACGACGGCGGACCCCAAGCACTTTGCCCCGATGAACATCAACTTCGGACTTCTGCCGCCCCTGGAACCGCCCGTCCGGCCGAAAGACCGCCGGTACCGTCAGATGGTCGCCCGGGCCTTGCGAGCCCTGGAGGACTTCATCCGCCAACACGGCCTCCGCCGGGGCGTGGGCAAATATGAGGGTTGGGAGCATCGGTGTTAGGTGTTGGGTGCTGGGTGTTTGGTAGCAGGACCGTTCGGCCTGTGGAAACCCGCATGGATTCGACCTTTCCGACCCTTCGGGAAAGACGATTTTTCAAGCATTCGGCAGATGGGCAGTTCGGCAGTCGGCAGATAGGGCCACGGGACGGGAAACGCCGTCCCCGAGGCCCAAGGCTCCGCTGGATCCCGCATCTCGCATCCCGTATCCCGTATCCTTGAAAAATCGTGTTTCTCGAGCGGTGGGAAAAGCCAATTTGACGCCACTTTCACGGACCGAACCGCTCTGGTAGGAAAGACCACAGACTCCAGACCACAGCCCCCAAACCTGACAGAGCCGTTCGGTTCGTGAAAACCCGCATGGATTCGGCTTTTCCGACCCTTCGGGAAGGACGGTTTTTCAAGCATCGTGACGTCGTGACGGGGTTTCGAAAGAAGTCGTCACCGGGGCGAACGGCCCGGGATCGGCCTCGTCACGTCGTTACGCCGTCACGCCGTCACGAAACTTGAAAAATCGTGCTTCTCGGGTGATGGGAAAGGCCGATTCGACGCCACTTTCACGGGCCGAACGGCTCTGCTAACAGGGCCGTTCGGTTCGGGAGAATGGCGTCCAATCAACCTTTCCCACCGCCCGGGAAGCACGATGTTTCAAGGATA
>JAUQPV010000054.1 GCA_030550225.1 Acidobacteriota bacterium
CTGTGACGGCACGTTCCAACGGGGCGACCATCCGGTGAAATGGACGGCCGACGACCTGACGGGACGACTTCGAGAGGCCGAACGCCGATGGCACTTGACGAACGGCCAGTTCAACCTGGACGACCGATGGTGGGTCTTTGGTCGACGACTCTGGCTGTCCGAGACGCCTGGCCAGGGCCTGGTGATGGAGGCCGATGGGGGTCGCCTGCGGGTCGAGCCCCTACAGGCGTCTCCCTTCTACGGGCGCTTTCCGTTCATGGAGGCGGAGCGTCTCGTGTGGCCGTCCTCGGAGGCCCTGGACCGATTCCGGGTCCCGGGTCCCCTGACGATTCATATGAGCGACGGCCATCTGCAGGCGCGGGACGGCATTTACGACGGCCAACAGTGGCGGGCCCAGGCGCCGGTCTTCGAGCGGACCGACGGTTGGCGGGTCACGGCTCCGTCGATGGTCCACGATGGGACGGTCTTCGCCCTGGAGGGTACTGAGACGGAACCCGTGCGGGGGACCGGTGCCTGGCAGGCCAAGGACTGGCACATCCGGGCCCGGCGGGCTGAACTTTTATCCGATCAGACGATTCGATGGCTCGGCGACGTCGAGATCCGGAATCCAGACCTCTTACTGACGACGGACCGGTGGGAGCGTCGGTCCGATACCTGGCAGGCCGAGCCGGTTCGGAGGGGTCGGATGTGGCCGAAGGCGGGCGACCGGTCGTACGAGGTCGTCTTCCGGTCTCGACGGGCCGAACAGACCGAGGGGGCATGTACCCGACTCGAGGGGGATGTCAATTTGGAACTTCATGAGCGGGCCCGGCCAGGCGTCCTGGTCGTGGCGGCTCAGCGGGGCGACTTCTGCGATCATACATGGCAGTTTGAGGGGAACCTCCGGTTCCGGTACCGGGACGTCTCGGGGACGGCGCCCCGAGCCCGCATCGATTGGTCCGAGGAGCGGATCTACGTAGACGGGCCGGTCGACCTGCGGGACGCCCAGGGGCGCCAGGCGCAGTCGCAAGCGCTCCGGGTCGATATGAAGACGGAGCGCATCGAACTGGCCAATCCCTCTCCCCGGCGGGGGCATCTGACATGGACGGAAATCGCTCGACCCTGAGGGCTGAGGACCTTGGGAAGCAGTTCGGGTCCCGGTGGGTCGTCCAGGGCGTCTCTTTCGTCATTCATGGCGGCGAGATCGTCGGCCTGTTGGGACCCAACGGGGCCGGCAAGACGACGTCGTTTTACATGGTCGTCGGCCTGCTGACGGCCGACCGGGGTGCCGTTTACCTGGATGGACAGGCCATCACGGAGTGGCCGATGTACCGACGGGCCCGCCAGGGCATCGTATACTTGCCCCAGGAGCCGTCCATCTTCCGGCGGATGCGGGTCCAGGACAACATCGAGGCCGTCTTGGAGATGCGGGGCCTCCCGCCGGCCGAGCGACGTCGGCGGGTCGATCAGATCCTGACCGAGCTGGGCCTCACCCACTTAGCGCGGTCGTGGGCCTACACCCTCTCGGGCGGTGAACGTCGGCGGGTCGAAATCGCCCGGGCCCTGGCCCTCGAGCCCCGGTTCCTGCTCCTGGACGAACCCTTCACGGGGATCGACCCCATCGCCGTCCGGGAGATTCAGCAGATCTTGCAAAAGTTGAAGGCCCAGGGGATTGGGGTCTTGATCACAGACCATAACGTGCGGGATACCTTGAAGATCACAGACCGGACTTATATTATAACGGAGGGCCGGATCTTGGCCGACGGCCGTCCCGACGAGGTCGCCGCTCATCCTGAGGTCCGACGCTCGTTCTTAGGAGAGGACTTCCGTTGGGAAGCATAGGGGGCCGAGCATGGAGCTCCAACAGAAGCTGGTGCCGACGGTTCGATTGGACCTGCGTCCCTTGCTGATTCAGGCCGTCCGGCTCCTGCCCCTCTCGCAGATCGAGCTCCGCCAGTACTTGCTTCAAGAGTACCTCCAGAACCCCGCACTGGAAGTCCAGTCCGACGAAGAGGGCCCTTCCCTGGACGAGCTCGCCACGCCTCCGGCGTCTTCCGAGAGTGAGCCCTCGACAGGCGACGACGATGAGTGGCTCTCCCAGCTCCTGGACGAGACGCACTTCGAACTTCCAAGCCCGATCGAGGAAAAGGAACCCGCTGAGGAAGAGGACTGGATTTGGGAGCGCCGTATCGAGAGCCCCCGTACCCTACTGGACCACCTGCGGTGGCAGATCGCTATGGCTCCCGTGGACGAGACGACCCGGTCGGTCATGTATTTCCTGGCCGAATTCATCAACCCCTCGGGCTACATCGAGGAGACCGAGGAGGAACTGGCCGGCCTGGCCGGCGTCTCCGTCGAGGCCATCCATCGAGCCCGGCAACGCCTGCTCCGGTTGGACCCTGTCGGCGTCGGCGCCCGCACGCTTCGGGAGTGCCTAACGGTCCAACTGGAGGCCCTCGGCCAGACCGACACGGACGCTTACCGGATTTTGCAAGAGGCCTGGGACGAGTTCGTCCAGAAGCGGTGGGACGACATCGCCCGGCGACTGGGGCTGTCTCGGGAGGCACTCCGGGCGGCCCTGGAGGTCATCTACCACCTGGACCCCCGACCGGCCCAGGCTTACACAGTCCATCAGCTCTTGTACGTCCATCCGGACGTGATCGTCCGGGAGCAGGATGGCGAATACGTCGTGGAACTCAGCCGAGCCGTCGTCCCGCGGGTGACGATTTCCCGGCGCTACCTGCGGCTTTTGCGGGACCGACAGAACCTGTCCCCCGAGGAGCGGCAGTACATCCGGGAGCGCATCCTGGCGGCCCGCCGTCTGCTCCGGACCCTGAATTACTGCGAGAGCACGCTCCTCCGTATCGCCCGCCACATCGTCCAGCACCAGCGGGCCTTCCTGGAGCAGGGCCTCTCTGGCTTGAAGCCCTTGAGCCTCCGGGACGTCGCCCGGGCCTTGAACCTCCACGAGTCGACCGTCAGCCGGGCCGTCCAGCACAAGTACATGCAGACGCCTCGCGGGACCTTCGAGCTCCGGTTCTTCTTCCAACGGCGGGTCTCGACCCAGTCGGCCGCCCAGGAGGTGTCGGCCACGACGGTCAAGCACCGCATCCGGGAGCTTATCCAATCGGAAAGCCCGCAGAAGCCCTTGACCGACGAGGCCCTGGCCCGTCTCCTGCGGTTCGAGGGCATCCAGATCTCTCGGCGGGCCGTCACCAAGTACCGCCTGGAGATGAACATTCCCAGTGCCCGCCAGCGCCGTCGTATGCAGACCGTCTGATCAGACGGCCCGACGGTGTTCGACGGCGACCCGACATCCCGACATGGGGAGGTATCCGGATGCACGTCGAGTATCAAGCCAAGGGCGTCGACGTCTCGACCGCCCTGAGGACCTGGCTCCAGAGACGTCTGCGGAAGCTGGAGCGATACGACCCCGGCGTCCGAGTCGAGGTCGTCCTCCGACGCAATCAAGAAAAGGGCCCCGTCGAGGCCGACTTGATCGTCCATACCCATTGGGGCACGATTCAGTCGACCCGGGTCCAGGGGTACGATGAACGAACGGCCCTCGCCCGGGCGCTGACGAAGATCGATGAACAGCTCCGCCGCTTCAAGGAGCGACGGACCGTCGGCCGGCGGCGGGCCACGGCTGAAGCCGTCCAGGCCATCGAACAGCAAACGATGGCGGCCGAGGCGCTGGAGCCGCCCGTCCGACGGGTGCCCCTGCCGGCCGTCCCCTTAATGACACAGGAGGAAGCCGTCCAAAGCCTGTTGGACCGCGAAGAGACCTTCGTCATCTTTCGGGACCTGGAGAACGATGAGGCCCTTACGGTGGTCTATCGGGACAAGGACGACGCTATCGCCCTGGTCTCTTCCCGTTCGTGAGGCACGTGTGTCCTTGAGCGAGTGGCTGGCACCTGGAGCGGTCCGTTTCGGTCTCCACGCCGACGACGTCCCGACGGCCCTGGCGGCCATCGTGGACCACCTGATGGCCGTCGAGCCCCGCCTGGCGCTCCACCGCCAGGAACTCTTCCGGCGGCTCCTGGACCGGGAACGGATGGAGTCGACGGCCCTCGATAACCAGACGGCCCTGCCCCACTGCAAGATGGCCGGCTTGTCGGCCCCCGTCGTCTGCATCGACCGGTCGGAGGACGGCGTGCCCTTCCGACCCGGCTCGGACGAACGGACCCACTTGTTTTTTACGATCGTGTCGCCCGAGGACCAGCCGGCGACCCACCTGAAGGTCCTGGCCGCCGTGGCCCGCTTTCTACGAGACGCCCAGAACGTCCGGGCCGTCTTGGCGGCGACATCCCCCTCGGAAGTCCTCGAATACATCCAAATGTGGGACCGGTCCGCATGAGGATGGAGCCTTATCTGGGTCGTGTGTCCGTCCGGACCCTCGTCCAAGCGTGCCCCTATCCCCTGCGGCCCCTCGTAGACGTCGATCCGGATACGGTCGTCGAAATCGAAAGCTACATGCACCGACCCGGGCTCTTGTTGGCCGGCTTTCGGCCCACCGATGAGGTCGAGCGTCACGTCCTGGTCTTCGGGCGGGAAGAATTCCTCTTCCTGCGACGGCACCCCCCCGAAACTCAGCAGACGTGGCTCCGTCTCCTGTGGTCCTGCCGCCCGCCCTTGGTCATCGTCGGGGCCGACGCCGAGATGACCGACGCCTTCCTGGAAGGGGCCGTCGAATACGGGGTCGCCGTCTACGCCAGCACCAGCCCGTCCCGGGCCATCCTGGCCGGCGGGTTCCGATGGATCGAACGCTTGGTCGTCCCGTGGTTCCGTATCCCCGGCAACCTGGTCGAGATCTTCGGCCTGGGGGTCCTCATCATCGGCGAGAGTGGCATCGGCAAGAGCGAGTGTGCCCTGGACCTCCTCGGCCGAGGCCATCGCCTCGTCGCCGACGACGCCATCGAGGTCGCTTGCTTCCAGGACGGGACCCTCATGGGTCGGGCCCCCCAGGCCAGCTACGGCCTGCTTGAGATCCGGGGCCTGGGAATCCTGGACGTCCGGTTTCTGTTTGGCGTCCTGGCCGTTTTGGAGGAAACGACCATCGACCTGGTCGTCCATCTCGTGCCGGCGTCCGCTATGGGGGACATCGACCGCTTGGGGACCGAAGTCGAATTTTATACCCTCCCTCACGACCTGGGGGCCGTTCCCATGATCCGTCTGCCGGTCGTCCTGGGTCGGAACCTGGCCGCCCTCATCGAGGCGGCCGTCCGGTGGTACATGCTCCGCCAGCGAGGCTTCCAGGTCAGCCAGCGCCTGATCGAATATTGTGACCGCATGGCCCGAGGGGCGCCCCCGGACGAAGATGCCTAATAGGTGGAGCTCAGCCCTGCCGTCACGAAGACCCCAAGACGTGGCGGAGGGCACTCTCCAGGTCAGGAAACTGGAACGTGAAGCCGCTGGCCAGGAGTTTCATCGGCAGGACCCGCTGGCTCGAAAGGAGGAGCTCATCGGCGACCTCGCCCAAGACGAGACGGACGGCGAAGGAGGGCACCGGTAGGACCGTCGGCCGCCGGAGGACCCGGCCCAGGGTCTTGGTAAACTCATAGTTCGTGACAGGATGGGGCGAGACGGCATTCACAGGTCCCCGGAGTGTCTCCGTCTCGATGACGTGGAGGACGACCCGCACGTGGTCATCAATGGCGATCCAGCTCCAGTACTGCGTGCCGTTGCCGACGACCCCGCCGAGACCCAGGCGGAAGGGAAGTAACATCGGCTTGAGGGCCCCGCCAGCGGCGCTCAGGACGATCCCTGTCCGGAGGTTCACGACCCGGATGCCAGCCTGGACCGCCGGCTCCGTGGCCGCCTCCCAGGCCTGGGCGACCTCGGCCAGGAAGCCCCGGCCAGGTGGACTCTCCTCCGTCAGGGTCTCGTAGCGACGGTCCCCGTAGTAGCCGACGGCCGAGGCGGCTACGAGGACCCGCGGCGGTCGGCTGAGCCGGGCCAGGGTCTCGCAGAGCAAGCGTGTCCCCCGCACGCGGCTGTCCCGGATGCGGGCCTTTTTGGCCGCCGTCCAGCGGCCCTGAATCGATTCACCGGCCAGGTGGACCACGGCGTCGTGGCCTTCGAGGCCAGAGGCGTCGATCATGCCGGCCTCGGGGTCCCAACGGATGATCGACTCGTCGGGGGCCGGCTTCAGCTTGGAATCGGGCCGGACCAGGCGGGTCACTCGGTGGCCCTGGGCCTTCAGGAAGGCCACGAGGGCAGAACCGATCAGACCCGTCGAGCCTGTGATCAGGACGTTCATCGGCGCCCTCCCCGGCGTTTGGGATCCAGTGTAGTCCAGGGCCTTCGGGATCGGCAATTTGGGCAGTTCGGCCATTCGGCCGATGGGCCATTGGGCCAGGGGGCGAGAAGAGCCGTCACCGCGCCGGTACCCCTTACCCTGCTCTTGCATACATCCACGATGCGCGCGTTTTAAGACGCCCGCATGACTACGGGCGCTCAGTGTTTCCGACGTCGCTATGACGGTCGGTGCCAGGACGGAGATATCCCGTACGAGTGACGCGCTCTCCCAAGGGTCTCATCAGGTTTGTCCATACTGAGCCCCCCATTCTTCAATTCGCAATTGGCCATCCGCAATTTGCAATCCCCTCTTGCATCCCGTAGCCCGCATCCTGTATCCTGCATCTCGCACCTTGGGAGAGGGGAGGTGTGCCATGAATGTACCACCTTTCCGGAACGAACCGTTCACAGACTTTTCGAATCCGGAAAACCGTCGCCGCATGGAGGAAGCCCTCCGGCAGGTCGAGGCTCAACTGGGCCGGGAGTACCCCCTGATCATCGGGGACCAAGAGATTTACACGAACGAGAAGCTTTACTCTTACAATCCCTCTCAGAAGGACCAGGTCGTCGGCATCTTCCAGAAGGCCCAGCCCGAGCACGTGGACAGGGCTCTCGAGACCGCCTGGGCGGCTTTCGAGACCTGGCGATGGCTCCCGCCGGAAGAGCGGGCGGCCGTCCTCTTCCGGGCCGCCCGCCTCGCCCGGGACCGGAAGTTCGAGCTCATCGCTTGGCAGGTCTTCGAGGTCGGCAAGAACTGGGCCGAGGCCGACGCTGACGTGGCTGAGACGATCGACTATCTGGAATTTTACGGCCGGGAAATGCTCCGCTATGGGGCGCCCCAGCCCCTGACGCCCTTCCCCGGCGAGGTCAATGAGTACCACTATATCCCCCTGGGGGCCGGAGCTGTCATCCCACCATGGAACTTCCCGATGGCCATCCTGGGAGGGATGACGACGGCGGCTGTCGTCACGGGGAACACGGTCGTCCTGAAGCCGTCCAGTGACTCACCGGCCGTCGGGTACCAGTACGTGCGGCTCATGCAGGAGGCCGGCCTGCCGCCGGGTGTCATCAACTTCGTGACGGGCGCCGGCGGGGCCATCGGTGACTACCTGGTGACCCATCCCCGGACGCGCTTTATCGCCTTCACAGGCTCGATGGAGGTCGGGTGCCGGATCTATGAGCTCGCCGCCAAGGTCCAACCGGGCCAGATTTGGCTCAAGCGGGTCATCGCCGAGATGGGCGGCAAAGACGCCATCATCATCGACCGGGAGGTCCCCGACATGGACGAGGCCGTCCGGGCCGTCGTCGTGTCGGCCTTCGGCTTCCAGGGCCAGAAGTGCTCAGCTTGCTCCCGGCTCATCCTCGATGCGGCCATCTACGACGAGTTCCTACGGCGGCTCGTCACTCAAGTCGAGGCCATCGAGGTCGGTCCGGCTCGGGACAACTACTTCATGGGGCCGGTCATTAATGCGGCCGCCGAGAAAAAGATCTTGGAGTACATCGAGATCGGTAAGAAAGAAGGCCGTCTCGTCGCCGGCGGTCGGAAGGCCGAGGGGAACGGTTACTTCATCCGGCCGACGGTCTTCGCCGATGTCGACCCCAAGGCCCGCATCGCCCAAGAGGAAATTTTTGGACCGGTCCTGGCCGTCTTGAAGGCCCGGGACTTCGACCACGCCTTGGAGATCGCCAACGACACGATCTATGGCCTGACGGGATCGGTCTTCACCCGGAATCGGGAGAAGATCCTGAAGGCCAAGCGGTACTTCCACTGTGGGAACCTGTACATCAACCGCAAGTGCACGGGAGCGCTGGTCGACGTCCATCCCTTCGGCGGCTTCCACATGTCGGGGACGGACTCGAAGGCCGGCGGACGGGATTACCTCCTGCTGTTCTTACAGGGCAAGTCGATTTCGGAGAAACTGTAGATCATTCGGGAATTCGGCAATTCGGTAGTTCGGCAGATGGGCAGTTCGGCAGTCGGCAGATAGGCAGGTGGGTAGATAGAGGGGTAGAGACAACTCGTGGGGTCATCGATGCGGGTGCCGCCGGGACGGCGGCGGTCGGACCGGCCCGTCGGGTCGTCTCGGCTCAGAATACCTGCCTGGATGCGGGCGTCCGCCTCAGGGGCGGGCACCATCCCGCTGTCGTCCCGAGCGACTCCGGATGGGGACGCAGGCCATTCCCCTTGGACTACCCACTGCCGAACTCCCGAACCGCCGAATTCCCGGATTCCCGAATTCCCGACCTGCCGAATTGCCCAGCTGCCGAATTCCCGACTTTCCGCGGTGGAGGTGTTCGATGGTGCGGCATCGTGCGAGCCTGATGCGTATCATAGGACTCGTCCTGATGAGTCTGGTCGTCGGGTGGACGGTCTCGGCCCAAGAGAAGGCCAAGACGGAGAAAAAGCAGGAAGCGCACCAACCTGGGAAGGCGGCCGTCAAGGGTGCCGTCGTCGACCTTCAGGGCCAGCCTATCCCGGGGGTCCAATTGACGTTCCAATTGGAAGACACCGTGACCGTCACGGTCCAGACCGACGAAAAGGGGGAGTTCTTCATCGACAATGTCACGCCGGGTATCTACACAGTGAAGGTCGAAAAGCCGGGTTACAAGACCTTCATCGAGACTCAAAAGCTGGAGCCGGATACCCTCCTCACGTATCGGGTCAAGCTTCCGACCGAAGAAGAGGCCAAGGTCATCCGAGGCGGCGACGACTGGAAACAGGCCAACGAAGCCTTCAAGCAGGCCCAAAGCGCTCGCGCTCGGGGCGACCTCCAACAGGCCGCCCAGCACTATCAGACGGCCAAGGCGTACTTCCAGAAGGTCGTCGAACAGGACCCGACTTACGCCCAGGCCTACTTTAACCTGGCCCTGACGCAGGCCATCCTGGGCGAGTGCGAAGCGGCCCTCCAGAATTTCCAGCGGGCCGTAGACCAGCAATTCCAGCCGTCGGGCAATGTCCTCTTGACCTATCATGCGGCCCGCGCGCAGTGTTTTGAACGGCTGAACCGGTGGGCCGACGCCGCCAACGAGTATGAAGCCCTCATCAAGCTGATGCCTGACAACGGGACCTTCTACCTGAATATCGGCCAGGCGTATGTCCGGAGTGAGCAATACGAGAAGGCCCTGGAGGCCTACCGGAAATTCCTCCAACTCGAACCCCATGCCCCGGAAGCCAAGCAGGTCCGGGTCGAGATCGACAAGCTGAAGCAGCTCCTCGAACAGCAGAGGAAGCCGAAGTAGCCTGGGTCGCTGGGGTCAGGGATGCCAGCGCACGTGGAAGGGGGATGGGCTGGATGTGTCCGATCCGTCCGATCCGGGATGCCCGAACCCACGGGGATGGGCAGAGGCCGCATTCACTCTCTCGCATTTCCTAACCCTCCACCCTCCCTGATCTCCGATGATGCGGATCATCGAGTGCGTCCCGAACGTCAGTGAGGGCCGGCGGGCCGAGGTCCTCGACCGGTTCGTCCGGCTCCTTCAAGCCCAGCCTGGCGTCCTGCTCTTGGACTACCACGCCGACTCGGACCACAACCGGACCGTCTTCACGATGATCGGCGACGGCCCCGCTCTCCTGTCGGCCATGCTGGCCCTCTACGATCTGGCTGTCGAGCTCATCGACATGCGCCAACACCGGGGTGAGCACCCCCGGGCCGGCGCCGTGGACGTCTGCCCCTTTGTGCCCATCGCCGGGGTCACGATGGAGGACTGCGTGGCCCTCGCCCGTGAGTTGGGCCGCCAAGTCGCCGAACGATTTCAGATTCCCGTCTTCCTGTACGCCCACGCCGCCACGCGGGAGGACCGGCGGGAGCTACCGAACATCCGGAAGGGCGAGTTCGAGGGCTGGTTCGAAAAAATCAAAGACCCGAACTGGAAACCCGACTTCGGGCCGGACCGCGTCCATCCGACGGCGGGCATCACGGTCATCGGTGCCCGGCCGCCCCTGATCGCCTACAACGTGAACTTAGGGACGGCCGACCTCGCCGTCGCCGACCGCATCGCTCGGGCCGTCCGCTTCTCCAGCGGCGGCTTCCGCAACGTCCAGGCCCGGGGCATGAAGCTGGAAGCCCGCCAGCAGGTCCAGGTGTCGATGAACCTGCTGGACTTCCGCCAGACGCCCATCCACCGGGTCTTCGAGGTCATCCGGGCCGAAGCCGAGCGCTTCGGCGTGCCCGTCGTGGGTTCCGAAATCGTCGGTCTGGTCCCCCTGGAAGCCATCGTCCAGGCGGCGGACTTCTACCTCCGGCTGGAGAACTTCTCCGTCGACCAGGTCCTGGAGTGGCGAATCCAGCAGGCCCTCGCCGAACGCCCGGCCCCACCGGCCGCCCCCTCGCCGCCGACCCCCGGCCCCCGACCGCGGGCCCTGCGGCGGGTCCTGATGAGCCTGGTCACCCGCGCCGTCGAGGCCCGTCTGGAGGATGCGGACATCCTCGAATGGCTCCGTCGCTTTCGATGGCCCGACGCTCAGGTGCACTGTCCCCACTGCGGGAGTGCCCAAGTCCGGGCCTATCGGTCTCCGTCGCGTCGCCGAGTCGTCGTCACCTATCGGTGCCGGTCCTGCCGCCGTCGGTTCAACGACAAGACGGGCACCGTCTTTGCCCAGACGCGCCTTCCGATGGCTCGTTGGTTTGCGGCCGCCCTTCTCATTGAGCTCGGTGCCGGTCGCCGGAGCCTCCAACGCTACCTGGGGGTCGACCGGGCCACGGCCCGCCGCATGTGGAACGGCCTGACTCGAGACGCCCGCCTCCGTCAGGCCATAATCCGGTCCATGGCGGATCTCCTCACCTAACATAGCCGTTCGGCCCGTGAGAATGGCGTCGGAACAGCCCCTTCCCATTGCTCGGGAAGCACGATTTTTCAAGCAAGATGCGAGATGCGGGATGCGAGATACGAGATAAGGTGTACGGATGAGGTCACCACTCCTGGCGGCAGGAACGATCGGCCCGGAGCTCATCCGTCTATCCCCGTCCCGCATCCCGTATCTTGCTTGAAAATCGTCTTTCCCGCAGGGTCGGAAAGGCCGAATCCATGCGGGTTTTCGCGAACCGAACGACTCTGCTAAAAGGGAGTGGAGAAGAACGGTCTCCCAAACGGAACCCGAGCGAGCCCGTTACTCCGTCACTTGTCACTCCGTCACTTTCTTTTAGGGACCGATGGTGGCCGAACGCTGGCGACCATGGCGCATCGGGGCCGGTTACGTCGTAGGGGCGACGCTGGGAATCCTCCTCTACTGGGCGCTTCAGGGCTTCGTCCCCGGTCGAGCCTGGCTTCGGGCCGACGGGGACCCGACGCTCATTGCGGCCCTTCTCAAGTGGCACGGCCGAACGCTGGCCGAGGGCCGCTTCCGGTTTGCGGACCCGCCGTTCTTCTATCCGTATCGGTCCGTCGCCTTCTTCACGGAAAACTTCATCGGTCCAGGCGTCTTGCTGAGCTTCCTGCACCGGGCGCCGATGGAGGTCGTCTACACGTGGGCCCTCTTCATCGGTCACGTCACGACGTTCGCCGCTGGCATGTATCTATTTCGACAAATCCCGGTCGCCTGGCCGGTCGCCGGCCTGGCCGCCTCGCTCCATACGTTCAACTACACCCGTCTACTCTTGGGATATTCCCATCTCCACGTCGTATACGACGCCCCGGCCCTGCTGGCCG
>JAUQPV010000055.1 GCA_030550225.1 Acidobacteriota bacterium
GCATATCCGCCAGCAGATCAGCCAGTGGACGGCGGCTTACTATGAGGCGGGGATCTACCTGCGCAATCGTGAATACAAGGGGAAATTCCATAAGGTCGAGGTCCGCCTCCTCCGGCCCGGCGTGCGGCTGTGGAGTCTTCGGGGGTTCCGGGACCCCCGACCCTACCGGGACTTCACGCCTGAGGAACGCCTGTCCTACGCCATCCAGTTGATTTACCGGGGCGTCGAGAACCTGACGGCCCGACCGGCCCATGCCCGATGGCTTCCCCTAAACGGCCGGCCGGGTGGGCGCATCTCGACCGAGGAGCGCCTCGTCTGGTTCGACGCCGAGTTCCAACCCGAGTGGAAGGGAAAAAAGCTGGACATCTTCAGTATCACCTTTGACGGCGACTCCCAAGGCCGCGTGGGCTCCCTCCGGGACTCCCGGGCCGAACAGCGGAAACTCCTCGAGGGCGGCACCCTGCGGGTCGAGAACCGTCTGCCCTGGCATGGAACCTTCGTGTGGGGCATCGTGGTCGTCGAGCCCGACAGTGGGACGACTTGGTGGTATCGGACCCTGGTCCATTCCCCCCTGGAGAAATAAGGCGGGTCGGCCGGAGCGCAGACGTCCCCGTCTGTGGGAATGCAGGCCTCCGGCCTGTGGGAGTGCAAGGCGTTCCTCTCCTGGCGCCCGCCGTGACGGTAATGTCACCTCGCCGCTTATCGGAGGCCCCCCTTCTGGATCAACTTCACGTAACACCAGACGGTCAGGGCCGCCACGGCCGTAAAAGAAAACAGCATTAGGACCCACGCCAGGGGCGTCATCCGGGGCGCCTGAGACGCCGCTTGCTGGAGCCAGAAAAGTCCACAGACCATCGCATTAGCTCCATGTTATAATGTTGTTTTGGGAATTATCATTATAAGGTTGCCTTGGGCAGGCGCGCAAGAGGGAAAGAGGAGCACAGACGTCCCCGCCTGCTGTTCGGAATGCCAACCTGTTTTACAAGCGTTTCCCGTCCTGACAGTGTTCTAAACAGGGTTCCCCGACCCCTATCTTCCCTACCTGCCTCTCTGCCGACCTGCCCATCGATCCCATTACTCCCGCCACCGTCGGGTCCACAGAAAAGCGACCAAGAAGGCAAATAGGAAGTAACTCCCGAAGACGATGACCCGGGCGAGGTAAACGTAAGGTCGCACGTAGTAGCCATCGACCTGGAGCTTGAGTCGGCCGCTCAAGGGCTTTCCGCCCATCTCGTAAGTCCGCCGCTCCAGCTTGGCCCGGACCGTGTCCAGGATCTCCGGGTCGGCGTTCTGCATTTGCTCCCAATCGATGTCCTGGACCTTTCCGTCCTGAACCGTGAGGACGGAAAGGACGCGAAAGTCTTTCTTCATCTCCTGAACTCGAGCCTGCAAAGTCCCGTTAAGCTTCCGTTGGACTTCCTTATCTTCTTCCCAAAAGACCTTCGCCGGGAAGTCCCTCAGGTTGGCAACGCCCTCGACGATGAAGGGCTTCGGCATGACGTTGGGGAAACCACCCCGGACTTCCTCCCAAATAAAGCCGCCCAGGATGACGGCCAGACACAGAGGCGTCACGTACTTGGTGATGTAGTAAAAGATGCGGGGGATCCGGATATCGGCCCCCCGGTGGATGTCCTCCCAGTAGCGGTCGATGCCAAAGACCCACCCGGCCAGGACGACTTCCACGAAGGCCATCACGACCAGAAACAGCGTCCCGACCCAGAAGTCCAACTGAGCGACCATGCCGTATCGGTTGAAGAGAACCGTCGGGACCGTCCCCAAAATCCATAAGCCGGCTAAGATGGTGACGGCCCGCCTCCTGTCCAGACCCAGCTCGGACTGGAAGAAGGCGATGACCGGCTCGGCCGTCGAGACCGATGAGGTAAAGGCCGCAAAGAACAGCAGGAGAAACCATACTGTCCCGATGAAGTAGACGTTCAACTGTTCCCGGATGACCTCGGGCATGGCGATCATGCCGATGCTGAATGTCCCGGCCAGTTCGGGGACCATCGCCGCCCCAAAGAAGACGGCCGTCGCCGGGATGGCGATCAGGGACCCGAAGATGACCTCGACGAATTCGTTGGTCGATGCCGTCGTCAGACCGGATAGGGCGATGTCTTGTTCCTTTTCGCCGCCTGCATAGCTGGCATAGCATTCCAGAGACCCAAAGCCGATACTCAGGGAAAAGAACAACTGGCCTGCCGCCGCCAGCCAGATGCTGAAGGTCCCCAGACGACTGAAGTCTGGGGACCAGATGTAAGCCAGGCCGTCCAGGACCGTGCCCCGGACCGGCTCCAGAGTCAAGACGGCCACGGCCATGATGATGGCAAACAAGAAGAGCAGGGGCATCGCGATCTTGGCCAACAGCTCGATGCCCTTTGCCGCCCCCCGATAGAGGACCCACAGGTTCAGACCTAACGTAATAGCCATCATGAGCCATGGGATGAGGGGCGTCGCAAAGTAGTTCCCCGTCGCCAGGACCCCTTGGTACTCGTTAAAGTAGACGCTAAAGTCCGTGACGTGATTGTAATGGCCCGTCAGGGACAAGAAGGCATACCCCAACATCCAGCTCTCGGCATAGGTGTAGTAAATGCTGAAGATCAGAGGAAAGGCCACACCCATAACCCCCAGGTACTTGGCGACCGGCGACCGGGCGATGCGGTGGAACATCCCGACCGTCGTGCTGTGGCCGTACCGTCCCCCGTATCGCCCGACCCACCAGGTTACCCACATCGCCGGGATGGCGAAGAGGACGAGGGAGATGAGGTAAGGGATGATGAAGGCACCCCCACCGTTTTTGGCGGCCTGGGACGGGAAGCGCAGGAAGTTCCCGATCCCGACGGCACTGCCGGCGGCGGCCAGGATCCAACCGATGCGGGTCGCCCATCGTTCCCGGGTCGCCATCGTCGCCCCTCCTCGACGTGGGCTGAAGCGCCCCAATCGGATCTTATCGGAGCATTAGTTTATTGGAGACGGTCCCTTCTGCAAAATGGACCCCGTCTCCTTGGACAAACAGGCCGGTTTGGCCCGTGAGGACGGCTCAGGCCGATCCGTACAGGCCAGAGGCCTGCCCGCCGCCCCACCCATGGCCCCTCCCAGGGCACCGGGCCGGGCTGGGCCGTGGACCGGGATCGGGAAAAACCCCGGAATTTTGGAGAAAGATAGCCGCTTGAGTACAATAGAAAAGTCTACTTCATGACCGAAAGGTCCGTGTATCCAACTTTTTGAATGCATTCATGCGCATTCAAAAAAATGGACATGGGTCGTGGGGGGAGAAAGACCAAGGGCGGTCGACGACCAGCCTCGGGTTGGAGCCCTTTAGGTTGTAGCGGCAGAAACGACTTTTGCTTCCCACGGGACGGTGAGGAATGGAGTGCATGAGGACGCGGGTCTGCATGAAATTTATATTTATTCTCATTTCGACCTCTTAACCTCACTGTCGAGGAGGGTCGAACATGATCCAACGGGGTCTCACTCCAAAAATCCGACTCGGGCTGGTCGTGCTGGCCTGCCTCGGCTTCCTGGGCGTCGCCTCCCAGGCCCGGGCGGGTGGCACGATCATGGTCATCCCGGCGACGTTCACGACCGATGAAGCCTATGATGCTAACGGTGACAAAGTTTCCCTGGGGGGTGACGTCGTCGTCCCGAATCTCGGGCTCCTGTTCAGCTATAGCTTTCCCCTCAAGGGAGTTGGGCCAGAAAACTGGGGTTCGTCCCTCAGCGTGACCATGCTGTACTGGTTCGCCAAAGTGGACACGCCGCAGGGGCCCGGCCAGTGGGATTCTCTTTTCGCCTGGCCGATCGTGTCGTTTGGAAGTAAGTACCTGGACCTCTATGTGGGATACCAATTGGACCTCAGCGACATCACAGACCAGGCCGAGGCCTTGACCCTGGGTGGAACCGTCAAATACCCGGTCGGTGGCGGATTTGACGTCGCAGCTGGCGTCGACTACTACTGGACCTTCCAGCAGGAAAACGCTGTCGACCCGCCCAATTGGTTCATCGTTCGAGGGACAGGTACATACTCGTTCAAGGTCGCGGAAGGCGTCAACGGCAGTATCGGGGCGACGGTAGCCTACTACTTCTTCTCCGAATCCCCTGCTCTTGGAAATGACAATGGTAACGTGTTTCTGATTCGGCCCCAGGTCAGCGTCTCCTATGAGAAATTCTCCTTCACCGTGACGTGGGGGAGCGTGGACGAATACACCTCCGGCGGCATCAGCTTTTCGGGTAAAAACACGCTGGTTAAAAAGGCGAAGGGCTTCCGGGCGTTCATCGGGTATAGCTTCTAACCACGGGTCCCATCCTCGGGGCTGGATCCACGGAAGGGTCCGGGCGGGGGCGACGGTCGCGCCCGACCCGGACCTTTCCGCCCGTGACGTCGGGACGACCAAGCTATCTCAAAAGCCCTCTCCCCGTGGGAGAGGGGAGGGTGAGGGCCGGGAAATGGATTCAGCCTTTCCGGCTCTTCGAAAAATCGGTGTTCGGTGTTGGGTGTTTGGTGCTAGGTCCTTTTTCAAGAACCCAACACCCAATACCCAACACCCAACTTGTTTGAAACATCGTGCTTCCCGGGCGGTGGAAAAGGTTGTTCTGACGCCATTCTCACGGGCCGAACGGCCCTGGTAACAGAACCGTTCGGTTTGGGAGAAGCCGGACGAGACCGACTTTTTCCATCGCCTGGACGACCGGCCGGGCGGATGTCTCGATGGTGGGCCGGAGGCGGAAGAGGCGTCGCCGAGGCCCGAGTCTCCATCCCGTCCCCATTCCTCATTCCTTATTCTTCATTCCCCATTCCTCCTTCCTTCCCCGCCGGGACCCGAATCCCCCGGAGGTTGAAGTAGACCCGCAAGAGCCATCGCTCCCAGGCCGGCCGGTGCTTCTGGTAGTACCGCCATTGGGAGGCCCGGCGGGCCTGCCGGACCCGGGCTCGAATCTGAGGATTGCGGTGCATACTCTGGCCCCGAAAGTGGACGACGCGGGCCGTCGGGACCCACCAGACTTTCCAGCCCGCTTGATTGAGCCGCAAACCGAAGTCGCAGTCCTCATAGTACATGAAGAATGTGGGGTCCAGGCCGCCGACGGCGTCCCAGGCGGCCCGTCGGATCATCATGCAGGCCCCTGAGACCCACGTGACGGGCATGGGTTCAGAGCGTTGTCGCCATCGGGCCTGGAGCCAGGGGAGACGTAGCCATCGGGTCCGCCACCGGTATAGGAATTCCCGTCCGAAGGTGATAGGCGCCCCCCACGACGGCTCGACGAAGCCATCGGGAGACTGAATGCGGGGGCCGACGGCGCCGGCGTCCGAATGGGATGCCATGAACTCGGTGAGGTCCCGGAGCGCTCCCGGGGGGAACACGACGTCGGCGTTAGCGATGCATACGGGGTCGGCGTCGGTCGCCAGGGCCGACCAGCCGGCGTGGCAAGCGACGCTGAAGCCCGGATTGTCGGGCCGTTCGACGAGTCGCACGTCGCCGAGCCACTCGACGGCGATGTGGAACCAGGACCGGACTTGAGGCTCCTCGGAGGTATCGACGACGACGACCTGGAGGGACAGGCCTTGAAAGCGAAGGCTCTGCAAGGCTACCCACAGGTCGTCCGGCGTTCGGTAGTGGACGACGATGACGCCGATTCGTTGCACGGGGCTTCTCAGGGATAGGGATTCGGGGTTGGGGAGACGGGAATATCCGTCCCCCGACCCCCATCGTACTCCCGCATGGCCGGCAGGACGATCCGGAAGACGGGGCCGTCTGGTGCGTTTTCGGCTTTCAGGGTCCCGCCTTGCATTTCGACATACCGCCGGGCCAGGGGCAGGCCGAGGCCGGAGCCATACTGCTTGGTCGTGAACGACGGCTCGAAGATACGTTGGAGGACTTCGTCTGGGATCGTGGGGCCCCGATTCCAGACCTCGATGGCGTAGGCGTCAGGGCCGGCTTCCCGCAGGGTCACCCGGATACGGACGTCCCGACCGACGGCCTCGACGGCATTCTCGAGGATGTTATGGAGGGCTCGGCCGAGCCACTCGGGGTCAGCCCAGACGGTCCAAGGCCGAGACGTGTCTCCCTCGATGCGGAATTCGACACAGGAGCCGGCCTCCGATGCGTAAGGCTGAAGGACTTCCGGGATCCATGCTCGAAGGTCCAGTCGACACGGCCGTAAGCGAAGTTCCTGGCTGTACTGGGCAAATTCTTGGACCCGGCGCTTTAAGGTCTCGATCTGCTTTTGCAGGCGCTCAAGGAACACGGGGAATCGAGCCTGCAGACGGGCCCATTCGCCGGCGGCCGCCATCGAGCGCATCTGGTCCAGCGTGAGTTGCATGGGCGTCAGGGGATTTTTGACGGCGTGGGCGACCTGGCGGGCCATCTCCTGCCAGGCGGCCAGCTGTTCGGCCCGGCGGGCTTCAACTTGATAGTGGCGGAGCTGGTCGAGGAGGTCCTCGAATCGAGTCAGGATCGGTCGAAACTCCTCGGGGAGGCCCGGCGGGGCGGGGGACGGCACTTCCAAGCGGGCCGGGTCGATACCTTGGATGAATTGGACGATCCGCCGGACGGGCCGGACCAATCGGGTGGACAGGTAATAACTGACGACCATAGACAGGCCCATCGTTAGGAAAAATCCCGTCAGGAGTTGGTGGACGATGTGACCGATACGGAACTGCAGGACATAGGAGTCGACCGAGACGGGGAGCCAGAGGGTAAAGGGCGGCAGGTCGGTCGTCAGGGTATCCGGGAGGCCCGCCGGGTTCGCCCAGACTTGGGGGAGCAGACCCATAAAGTACCATGCCCTTCGACTGGTTGCGTGGAGGCGAGTATCCTCAAAGACGTCCACGTCCCGCCGCAGGGTCCGCCGGACCCAGTGAAGGAGGGCGTCCTCGACGTCCGTCGAACCCGTGAAGGTCTGATAGTCTTGGAGGATGGTCTGGGCCTCGGCGGCGACCTGCTGGGTCTGGGTCACGAACTGGGACCGGTAGTCTTGGTACACGTAAAAGCCGATGGCCCCGTAGACGACCAGCCACAGGAAGCCCAAGCTGGTGACGGTCGTCCCAAAGATGAGGGTTCGGAATCGAGGGGGACCCCGCCGGGGGCGGTGCCGGCGGAGGACCCACAGCCAGGCCGGGACCATAAGCGTCAGGCCGTCCCATAGAACGAGGACAGCGAGTCGGTCGAGGAGATCGGCGGGGCCGTCATACCGAATGGCGAACTGCAGGTCCAGGGATGGATGCGGTAGGGTGTATACGGCCAGTCGTTCCCCGTAAGGTGTCTCAATGACCTGCCACTGACCTGGGCGGGCCGGCGGCCGGGGGAGCGGGAAAAACCAGGTCGTCTCCGTCAGGGCGGTCCCCTCCCGCGTCCAGGCCCCGAACCGGAACGGCCCCAGGAGCTTCTGGAACGTCTGGGTCTCGTCCATCCGGAGGGCCGGGGGAACAAAGTCCGGTCGGGCGTCCCAGGGGGCCCAATAGAGGTCCTCGGCGATGGCTAAGACGACCTGCAGGGCTCCCCTCGGGTGAGGAACGGTCCGCCGCGCGACCCGTAGGTACCGGACGCCGCCGTCGTAAACGGTCCGCCGGGTAAGAGACCATCCCTCGTCGGCCGAGCCGGGGACGCCGTCGGGTTCCTGCCACCACGGCATTTGCCAGTCCATTCGGGACTCGGCGAGGCGCCGGCCCCGCTCGTCGTACCAACGCAGGATGACCGATGAAGCGTTCATCGAGCGGGCCAAGGGAAGTCGCGTCCACAGGAAAAAAGCATGCGCCGGGTCCGGGTCCTGCGCCGCTAAGACGGGGAGCCAACGGTCGGTCAGTCGAAGCGCCTGCTCGAGGTCGATGGCCGCCTGCGCTTGGCGGAACTGATAGAGGGCTCGCCAGTCCCGTTCGACGAAGGCTTGTCGTACGGCATGACTCCGGGCCAATAGGAAGGGGTGGAGACCATAAAAGAGGCACCAGGCCGGGAGCAAGACCGGATGGGCGTCCGGTCGGCGGACCCACCGAGTCCCGACCCACACGACCACGGCCACCGTCCAAAAAATCAGGGCGACGTGCCAGGGGGCGCCCGGTGAAGTCCTCCAAGTCATCCCTACGCCGGCGGCGGCGCCGATCAAGACCCAGCCCCCTAGCCACCGAAGCCATCCGTAGGTCAGCGACCCGATGGGAGCGATGGCCCCCATCAGCCAGAGGCCCAGGGCTAGCCGGACCCAGCGATGGAATCCGCTGGCCTGCTCGACCTCCAAGACCTCCAGGTGACTGACGTGGAGGACGTTCGTCAAGAGGTCCATCAGGAAGCGGGCCCCGTCGGTGACGGTCAACGTCCACCCCAAGCCGATCAGGACCGCGCCGATACGCTGTCGGAACCCCGGCCGACTCCAGGACGTCCCTGGCCAACGGGCCACGGCGTAGGCCGTTCCCAAACCCCACAAGATCAGGCCCGCGCCGCCGACCGTGAACGCCCAGAGGTTCCGCCCCCACACGGGAAGACCGTGGAGGGTAAAGAGGACGGGACTGAAGACGTCGAAGCCCGGCCCCTCCAGTCGAGCCCCCAGGCCAACCCACAGGACAGTCCCCAGGGCCGCCCAGAGGACTTTTCGGCCCCTCTCCGACCCCGCCGGCTCATCTCCCAAGGCTTGATAGACCATCCCTGCTAAGCCGACCCAAAGGCCGACCGCCAGCCCGATGCCGACCAGGGCCTGGAAGGCCGCCCACCAGGCCTGCATACGAGTCGAGGCGTCGGGGACCCGTCGCAAAATCCGGTCCGGCCCCTCGGCCCGGATGGTTTGGTCCCAAGAGGCCGCCAGGGCATCGCTCACCTCGGGAGCGACTTCCCACAGGACCGGTAGCCGGAGCCACCGTTGCCAGACCGGCTGAGGCACTACGTCCCACAGCGTTTGTCCCTCCTCGATACGGAGCCCCAGCCTCTGCTGAACGACGACCCGTTGAGTCCCGTCCCGGTGGAGCCCCAAAGCGAATAGACCCGCCGGCCGAGCCTGGAGAAACCAGCCGGCCGGTCGGTCCGAATCCGCTATCTGCTGGGGATCGACCGTGAAGAAGGCCCCCCACCGGTCGACGTCCGAACCCCGGGCGACCCACACACCGACGTCGGGCCGACCCCCCCAACGGCGGAAGTCGCTATCCTTCGTCTGAATCCATCGGGCCTGCCAGACATGCCACTGCGCCTGGGCCACCCAGTCTGTCGAGCGAGATAGCCCCCAGCCCGCCAGCAGGCATAAAGCGACCCCTGTGCCGACCCATCGCTCCCAGGTCTGAAGCCGCAGGCGACCCCGTCGGTCCAAAATCCAAAGACCGACCCACAGGAGGAGAAAGGCCGGCCATCGAAAGAGGGCCGCCCACAGCAGGCACCATCGAAGCCAACGCCGGGTCATCGGGTTTGCAATACGATCAAACGCCAGGCCCGTTCGCGAAACTCCCATCCGAGTTCGACCGTGTACTCAAAGTCCTTGCCGTGGGCCCGGTCGTGAAAGCGCCACACGCCCCGGACCAACCACCGATTCCGTTCTGACCCCTCGTCCTGGACTACCTGGAAGGCACGTGTCTCCAGACGGCGCTCCATCTCTTGGAAGAGGGCCTGGGCCTGGTCTGCCGTCAGGAAGCCGCTTCGGAGGTTCGGGATTCGGACATAGATCCGGCCTTCCGAACTCAAGTAGGCGCTGAGCCGGGTCCAAGCATTGGCCCGAAAGACTTGAACGACGGCCTCCCCCAAATCGGAGGCCCTTCCCGGCAGGCCACTGACGAGCAAGAAGAGGCCGATCCACCCGATACGGACTCCCCGGGCCATCATGATCCTTGCCGTCCATCCGAGAGTTCGACCGTCCGGCCGTTCGCCGCCCCCGTTCCTTCCCTTGCATCCCATATCCCGCATCGCTTCTTCCCGACCCGCAGTCCGGCGGGGGATACAAAGGGGAATCTTGGTCCTACCTCCCCCGACACGACGGCGGAATCCAATGGAGATCGTGCAAATTCGATGCCGTTGGGCTCAACCTGGGGAAGTCGGCCGACCCAACGCCTGACGGATTAGGTGGCACAGGACCGAAGGCGGGACCAGACCGCCCCGGAGGAGCACGCCGTTGAAGAAGACCGTCGGCGTGCCGGCGATGTTCAAACGTAGGCCTAATTCGACCTGGCGGCGCACCCGTTCCTGCGTGACCGGCATGGCGGCGCAGGACTCCAAGGCAGAAGCCGAACTCGCCCCCGGGATGCGACCCTCTAGCCAGAGAGCGATGGAGGGCTGATACATCAGCATCTCATCGTGGACTGCCCGGAGGCGGCCCTGGACGGCGGCGCATTCGGCGATGGCCGCCAACTCACAAGCCAACGGGTGGACGGGACGGGAGACGCTCGGATTACAGGCCGGGTCTAAAGGGAAGTGGCAAATTTGAATGCCGAGGTGATCTCGGAACTCCTCCGCCAGTCGCTCCAAGATGAAGGCCATCTGCGCACAGATGGGACATTGAAAGTCGATGAACTCCACGATCTGGACAGGCGAGTCGGGGCCACCGACCAAGTAGTTACAAACGCCGGTCGGAATCTCCGCCGGCGGGGGCGGGGCCTGTAGAAACTCCGCCCAGTCGGCCGGCAGTGGTTCGTCCGTGCAGAGGCCCGTCTTCGGACCCCCCGTATACGGTGTCCCGCCCCCCGTGTAGGGCGTCGCCACGGAAGCCCGGTCTTCCTCGACCGTCGGCCCCGGCGGAGTCCTTGAAGAGAGCCGCTCCAGACTCACCGTGTTTTGCCTGTATCCCCAGCCGGCCAGGGCGATGGCACCCACGCTTAGGACCAGGGCCCAACGTCGCAGGGCTCGGTCTCGCCGCCATATCTCCGGCAGACGACGCAAGACCGGACCGAATCCGATGACCGTCGAAACCAGCAGGAGCAGGTTAATCGCATAGCCCGTATAGCATATCGGGCAGATGGCCCCCAGGCGAGTACGCATGATCCAGAACAGGCCAGCCGAGGCCAGGACGGCCCCGAGGCCCGCCCAGGCGAACAGGACGCCGACCCGCTCCGTCGAACGGACCCGCCACAAGACGATCAGGAGGCCCCCGTAGAAGACCAGCGCCCAGGCCGGAAGCGGAACGCCCAGCCAGTGCGCATAGGGACTCGTCAGTACGACGTCACACCGGACTGACCTCTCGATGCCACAACCCAGGGGTGTCGCCCCCTGACGTACCTGCCGCTCGGCCCACAGCGCATACAAAGCCCATCCGACGCCCAAGACACAGACCAGCGTCATCCAAACCCGCTGGTGGAACTTCATCGCGGCCCTCACCGTTCGACCTGGAACGACCGGGACTCAATGCAGGATACAAGATGCAGGATACGGGATGCAAGATGCAAGATTCGGTCTTGGGTGTCGGGTGTTCGGTGTTTAGGAACCCAGGGTCAGGAGCGGGGGTCAGGTGTTCCCGAGACGCTGGCTCAAGTCCATAGTCGGTTAGTCTGTGGTCTTGGGGGGCCGTGGCCTATGACCTACCCACCGACCTGGCTCCGGAGGCGTTGGACTTCCTCGTACAGGTGGGGAATGCGGGGGAGGCTCATCGTCTGGGCGCCGGCCGCCTGGGCCCGCTCCACGTGCCAGTAACAGAAGGCCAACTTCGTCAGGGACCGGAGAAAGCGGCGGCGGGCCTGGAATCTCTGGGGCTTTCCTAAGGCTCCCAGAAGCCACCGAACCCGACCCCAAAAGGAGCCGGCGATCCGGAGCTCAGCCTCTGTGATGAGGCGTCCGACCTCCGGGGTCAGCAGGCGCCGGACGATCCGGCCCTCCCGGACGACCAAGTAGACGACGCCGCCCAGGAAGGCCAGGAACAACGGGACCCAAACGACCAAGTACAACACAAAAAAGAAGGCCCC
>JAUQPV010000056.1 GCA_030550225.1 Acidobacteriota bacterium
TACGACGGTCCCCATCGGCCACTGGGCCAGGGCCTCCAAGACCCGAACGGCGGCGTGCGGCGTTCCGAAAAAAAGAATGCGCGTCATCGGTCTGATCGGACAAATAGGTCGGATGCAATTTGACGCCGGGGGTCGGGAGCGAAGCCCAGGCATCCTCACGACGGAGGTGGGGAAAGCCGTCTCTAAGACCCACCGACCAGGGGTCGCTTCATCCCGTCTCTTCCGGCATGTAGACGAGGTCCGGATAGAGGGGGAACTGTTCGGTAAGCCGCCGGACGACGGCCCGGGCCTCGGCCTTGACCTTTTCGTTTTCAGGATTCTTCAGGACCTCAGCGATCCAGTGGCCGATGAGGCGCATCTCGGGCTCCCGCATCCCCCGGGTCGTGACGGCCGGCGTCCCGATACGGATCCCCGACGTGACCATCGGCGGGTTCGGGTCGAAGGGAATCGTGTTCTTGTTGACCGTGATGCCGACCTCCTCCAGGAGGGCCTGGGCTTGCTTACCCGTCATCCCGATGGGCCGTAGGTCGACGAGCATGAGATGATTGTCCGTCCCCCCGGAGACGAGCCGTAGGCCCTCCTCGATGAGTTGCTGAGCCAGGGCCTGCGCGTTGCGCACGATCTGGGCCTGATACTCGCGAAATTCCGGTGTCATCGCCTGCTGAAAGCATACGGCCTTGGCGGCGATAATATGCATGAGGGGCCCGCCCTGGGTGCCGGGAAAGACGGCCCGGTCGATTTCCTTCGCGTAGACTTCCCGGCACAGAATCAGGCCGGCCCGGGGACCCCGGAGGGTCTTGTGGGTCGTCGTCGTCACGAAGTCACAGTGGGGTACGGGGTCGGGATACAGCCCGGCGACGACGAGGCCGGCGACATGGGCGATGTCGGCCATCATGTAGGCCCCGACACTCCGGGCGATCTCAGCCAGGCGGGCGAAGTCGAGCTTGCGAGGATAAGCGCTGAAACCGGCCAGGATAAGCTTCGGGCGGTACTCGTGGGCAAGGGCCTCGAGTTGGTCGTAATCAACTGTCTCCGTCTCCCGGGAGACGCCGTAGGGAACGACCCGGAGGTACTTGCCCGAGTAGTTGAGAGGATGGCCATGACTCAAGTGGCCGCCGTGGGACAGCTCCATCCCGAGGATCGTGTCGCCGGGCTGGAGCATCGCAAAGTAGACGGCGATGTTGGCCTGTGTGCCCGAATGGGGCTGGACGTTCGCGTGTTCGGCCCCGAAGAGCTGTTTGGCCCGGTCGATAGCCAACTGCTCGATGCGGTCGTAAAACTCGCACCCGCCGTAGTAGCGGCGGCCCGGATAGCCCTCGGCGTACTTGTTTGTCAGGACCGAGCCGGCGGCTTCTAAGACGGCCCGGGTCGTGAAGTTCTCAGAGGCGATCAGCTCCAGGGTCTGGCGCTGACGCTCCAGCTCCCGTTGCATGAGCCGGGCGACCTCGGGGTCCGCCTGCCAAAGGGGGATTTCCATCATGACAGCCCTCCGGCATGTATCCGAGTCACGGACGCCTCTATCTCGCCATAGGACCTGGGGACCATGTTTGGCCCTGAGCGCCTTCAGAGGCCGAACGCTGAGGGCCCCAGACATTATACCAGAGCCGCCCCATTTCCTGAAGACACCAGCGGGATTCGCGCCTTGCTATCGGGGCCGACTGTAATGGCGGGCCAGGGCTCGCATCCAGTTTTGGGGCTTGAGCCGCCCCCCAGCGGCCGCGGCAGGAGCCGCTTTTCGACTTCCCTGTAGCGCGACTCTCGATATCGAGGCGGTCCTCCCACAGAGCCGTTCGGTTCGTGAAAACCCGCATGGATCCGGCTTCTCCGACCCCTCGGGAAGGACGATTTTTCAAGCCAAGGGCCATTCGCCATCCAGCAGTTCGGGAATTCGGCCATTCGGGAGGGCCGTTCGGCGGCAGACGTAGAAGACGAGGTAAAGGCCCTCACCCCAACCCTCTCCCTGGGGGAGGGTTTTGTCCGGCTCCGGCCTAAAGGCCTCATCCCCTTCCCCGCCGGCCCCCCAAGGCCCGAGTTTCCGAACTCCCGACGGGCCCATCGGCCCAAGACCTTTGCACGTCACTCCGTCACTTTTGTATCTTGCATCTTCCATTCCTCATCCTGTATCTTGCCCTCCGCATGCTCCACCAGGTCGACTGGTTTTTCCATCGGAGGACAGCACGCGATGGGACGGGTACGTTCGTATCTCATCGCCGGTAACTGGAAGATGCACACGCTTCGGGCGGAGGCCGTGGACCTGGCCCGGCGGGTCGCCGAACACGCCCGGTCGGTCCCGGCCGTGCGGGTCATGGTCGCCCCGCCGTTTCCGTGGCTTCTGCCCGTGGCCGAGGCCCTGGCGGGGAGTCCCGTGGCGCTGGGTGCGCAGGACGTCCATTGGGAACGAAAGGGCGCCTACACGGGGGCCGTGTCGCCTGAAATGCTGAAGGACGCCGGGTGTGAGTACGTCATCGTCGGCCACTCGGAACGGCGGCAGTACTTCGGGGAGACCGACGAGACGGTCTTCCGGAAGCTCCAAGCGGCTATCTCCGTCGGACTTCGGCCGGTCCTGTGCGTCGGAGAGACGTTGGACCAACGGCAGGCCGGATGGACCCTGAAAGTCATCCGGCGTCAGCTCTGGGGAGCCTTGGAGGGCCTGACGCCGCCGGCGGCCTTCACCATCGCCTACGAGCCCGTGTGGGCCATCGGGACGGGCGTCCCGGCCCATCCCGAGCAGGCCCAGGAGGTCCACGCCTTCATCCGGGCCGAGGTCGCCCGGATCTGGAACGCGTCCGTGGGCCTGCACGTCCTGTACGGGGGGAGCGTCACGCCCGACAACGTCGAGGGCTTCCTCCGGGCGCCCGACGTGGACGGAGCCCTTGTCGGGGGCGCCAGTTTGAAGGCCGAGGCGTTCTGCACTATCTTAGACATAGCCCAAAACCTTTCCGCGGGCCGGTCAGGTTGACCCAAGCCGGCAGGTCGAGCTGGCCCCAGGGGTCGTCTGGGAGAGCTTGGGCCAAGGCCCCGAGAAGCGGCGATGGCCTTCACGGTGAAGGAATTTCACGATTTGGTCCGGTTGTTGGAGGAGCATCCCCAGTGGAGGGACGAACTGCGGCGGCTCCTCCTGACGGACGAGGTCCTGGACTTACCTCGGGTCGTGCGGGAACTCGCCGAGGCCCAGCGTGAGGCGGAGCGACGTCTGGCGAGCCTCACCGAACGGGTCGAGGACTTGACCCGCCAGGTCCAGGAGCTGACGGCGAGGGTAGATGCCCTCACGGTCCGGATGGAGGACCTAACCCGTCAGGTCCAGGAACTCACGGCGAGGGTAGATACCCTCACGGTTCGGATGGAGGACCTGACCCGCCAGGTCCAGGAGCTGACGACGGGCGTGAATACCCTCTTGGGCTGGCAGAGGGGGGAAGCTGGCCGTCGAGAAGGGGAACGCTATGAGCGTAGCATCGTGAAGCGGGCCCCTATGCTATTCAGCGGCGGCGTCGGCGGTCCTACGGACGATCCACGAGTCCAGGAACGCCTGAGTCGGTGGCTTCGGGGTCTCTTGGAGGGGGACCGATTCCTGCCATCCGAGGAGGACCCGACCCTGGCGGACCTCATTTGGTGGAAGGGGGACCAGGTCGTCGTCGTGGAGGTATCCGTCACCGTCGATGAAGACGACGTTTGGCGGGCCGTTCGTCGGGCTCGGACCTTGCAGTCTGCGGGTGTCGATGCCGTCCCGGTCGTCATCGGGGACAGTTGGGACAGCCTGGAGACGCAGGCCCTGGCTGAGGAATTGGGTGTCTGGTGGCTCATTCACGGCGTCCCATCGGAAGCCTTCGTTGCCTTTCGACGGCGGTCGCCCGAGGGGACGGAGACACCGGTTTCTTAGCCCATAGGGCGCTTTGTACTCCCCTCTCCCCGCGGGAGAGGGGCCGAAGGGGATGTTAGGGACTGGTAGGGTTCCATGCGGGGTGTGGGGTGTTCGGGGGAGGGGAAGCGCTAAGGAGACAGCGTCATGCTGGGACTCATCATCGCCTTGCACGTCTTTCTGTGTATCCTCATCATCATCGCCGTCCTGCTTCAGCAGGGGCAGGGGTCGGACCTCGCCAGCATCTTTGGCGGCGGGGGCGGCGCTTCGCCGATCATGAGCGGCCGGGCCGCCATGTCGCTCCTGAACAAGATCACGGTCGCTTGCTTCGTCCTGTTTATCGGGACGTCCCTGGCGATTTCGATCCTCCAGCGCCGGCGGGCCGAGGTACGGCCCCCCATCCCGAGTGTGCCGGCCCCGACGATGCCGAGCGGCGCTCCGTCGGCACCCCCGGCGGCGCCGGCTCCTCAGAAATAAGCGTCGTCACGCCATCCTGGGTCCCGAGGCGGTCATGGTGGATTTCGACTATACCGACGTCCAGCGGATGATCCGGGATACGGTCCGGACTTTCGCCGAGCGGGAAATCCGGCCCTTCATCCGGGAATGGGACGAGCATGAGGTCTTTCCCCGGGACGTGTTCCGCAAAATGGCCGAACTGGGCTTCCTGGGCGTGATGGTCCCGGAGCGGTATGGGGGCGCTGGCTACGGGTATTCGGAGTTTGTCGTCGTCATCGAGGAGTTGGCCCGGGTCGAGCCGGGTATCGCCCTCAGCGTGGCGGCTCACAACTCGCTTTGCACGGCCCACATCTACCGATTCGGTAATGAGGCCCAGCGGGAGCGATACGTCGTTCCCCTGGCCCGGGGCGAGAAGCTGGGTGCCTGGGCGTTGACGGAGCCTGAAGCCGGGAGCGACGCCGGAGGCCTGCAGACGCAAGCCGTCTGGGACGGGTCGGCCTGGGTCCTTCGGGGGACGAAAAACTTCACGACCCATGGGACGGTCGGGGACGTCTACGTCGTCATGGCCGTCACAGACCGAGAAAAGGGTCGAAAGGGCGGCCTCACGGCCTTCATCGTCGAGCGGGGCACGCCGGGCTTGGTCCCCGGCAGGCGGGAGAGCAAGCTGGGGATGCGGACCAGCGACACGGCGTCGGTCATCCTCGACGACTGCCGGGTTCCGCCCGAAAACGTCATCGGCGAGGTCGGCCAGGGCTTCCCTCAAGTCCTGCAAGTCCTCGAGGGCGGCCGGGTCGGCATCGGCGCCCTGGCCGTCGGGATCGCCCAAGGCGCTTTCGAGGCGGCCCTGCGGTATGCCCAGGAACGGCGTCAGTTCGGACGCCCTATCGCCGAATTCCAGGCCATTCAATTCATGCTGGCCGACATGGCGACCCAGATCGAGGCCGCCCGGCTCTTGGTCCATCGGGTCGCCTGGCTCCGGGATCAGGGACGGTCGACGCCGAAGGAGTCCTCGATGGCCAAGCTATTTGCTTCCGAAGTCGCCCTTCGGGTCGCCGATATGGCTGTCCAGATCTTCGGGGGCTACGGTTTTGTCAAGGACTATCCCGTCGAGAAGTACTATCGGGACGCCAAGCTGTGCACGATCGGGGAGGGGACGTCGGAGATCCAGCGGATCGTCATCGCCCGCCAGGTCCTCCGGGAAATCGGCTTCCGGCTGTCAACTCTCTGACTAACGGCTATCGGTTGAAGGCCAGCAGTCATACGGGCGTCTGGTCCTGGATCAAGCACCGCTATACACGATCATTCAGTTCAGGCTGATACGGATATAATTGCCCCGACACCCAGCATGGGGGATTAGCCCCTGCGGGAGGGGATCATGCAGGCGTCCCGTCCCGGACCCCGGTTTGGCCGTCTTCGACGGGGGATACCCCGACGGGCCGTTGTAGCGGCATGGCTCCAGGGCCTCGCCCTCACGATGGGCCTTCGACCCTCCGGGCAAGAATTGTGGCGGACCGGAGCCGTCTTTCGGGTCGTCCTGACGACTGTTGCCCCATTCATGATCCTCTCCGGTTGGGTCTCGATGGCCTGGCGAGACTACCTCGGGCTGGCGGCGGCGGCCTGGGCGTATGCGGCCTTCGTGTGGTGGGTCAGCCCCCGGGCAGGCGTGTGGTTGGATGGGCTCAACCTGGTAGTTGACCTGACCCTCTTTGTCTTCGTCCTTCGAGCTTCCGGCGGGTCCCAGAGTCCCTTAACGGTCCTCATTTACTTATGGCTCGTGGCGATGTGTGTGGCCAACCTACGGGAGCGGCCGGGCCTGAACCTGGCCGTTCTGAACGGGGCAGCCCTGGCGGCCTTGACCCTCGGGGCCTTGGGTTCCCCCCGGCTCGGGCCCTTTATGGGATTTCACGGAGCCACCATCCTTCTATTCGATGTCGTGGCCCTGGGCTACATCCGCCAACTCCAGTCGTCCCGCCTGGATGCCCTGACCCGGACGCTCCATCGGGGCGCCGGTCTGGAAAAGCTCCAGGAGTGGATTCGAGCCGGCCACTCCTTCCGGCTGGCATTCGTGGATCTGCGAGGCTTTAAGCAGATCAACGATACTTACGGTCACCGGGTCGGGGACGAAGTCTTGCAGGCCGTGGCCGGACGCCTCCTGAATGCCTTTCGGTCAGAAGACCTCGTCATCCGCTACGGGGGCGACGAATTCATCGTCGTCACAGTAGCCTCGGACGCCCTGGACCGCCTCCAGGGGGTTTTCGCTCACCCCGTTCGGACCTCTGTCGGGCCCCTACGCGTCGAGGGTGATGCTGGCCTCGTCGAGGTCCGTGCGGGAGAAGACTTGGAAAGCCTGTTGAGCCGGGCCGATGCGGCCATGTATCAGATTCGAGGGGCTGGAAATGGAAGTTCTCGGGCAGGTGGGTAGATGGGTAGTTAGGCAGGTGGGTAGTAGGTGAAGGACCGGCGAGCCCGTGAGAATCCTGATGGGTCCGGCTTTCCGGAACATCTGATGATGTATGGAGATGCGTAGTGATGCGTGGTGATGCGTTCGCATCCCTATCACTTATTTACTGCATCCCCACCGCATCTCTATCGCATCCCCATTGTATCTCTATTGCATCTCCATTGTATCCCTATCGCCCCCCACCACCCCGCTCGCCAGCGGACCGGGACTTATGCGCCCCCGTCTGCTGACTGGCCCGTCGGCTCATCGGTCGACTGCCGACTGCCGCTCGGCCCATCGGCCGGGCGGAGGCCCAACAGGGTCTCGACGACCCGGGGCCACTGCAGGTCCCGGACGGTCGCCCGGGCCGATTCGCCCTGCCGTTCGGCCAGGCGGACGTCTTCGCCCCATCGGTCCAGGTAGCGGGCGATGACCTCCGGCCTGGGCTCGACGACATATCCATTGCGGCCGTGGTGAACGAGTTCGGTCGCCCCGCCGCCATCGTGACAAACGATGACCGGTTTGCCGGAGGCAAAGGCCTCGACCGTCACGAGGCCAAAGTCTTCTCGCCATGTCGTGAACAAAACGCCCCGGCATTCGGCATACAGCCGGATCAGGTCTTCCTCGGCGACGGGGCCCAGGACCCGGACCCGGCTTTCCAGGCCCCGGTCTTGGACGTACTGTCGCACGGCCTCGGCGTCAGGTCCGTCGCCGACCATCCAGAGCGAGAGCCCGCTTTGGACGTGGGCCATGGCGTCGACGGCCAGTCGGGGCCGCTTGAGTTCGGTCATCCGGGAGACCCAGAGGACAAAGGGCCCGTACCGGTCCGTCCGATACGGTCGCGGGGGCGGGGGCTGATAGAGGACCCGGGCCTGGAGGCCCAAGCTCCGTTCGAGGCGCCCGGCGACCTCTCGGGAGATGACCCATAGGTCCGCCGCCCGCCGGAGGGCCCGTCGGTCCAAACACCGGATGACCCACCGCCGGAATCGTTCCTTGAGCCGTTGGACCGACGACCACCGGGCTTGATAGAAGTCCCACAGGTCGTCGTACTCCCGCATGCGGTGGCACAGCCACACGACGTGCCGAGGATGGCGGGCCAGGTAGCAGGGGAAGCGGAGCGAGATGACGACGTCCGGCGGACCCCCGGCGCCAAAGCGGACGTCTGTCAGGGCGGCGGCGGCGTAGCCGAGGAGCGTCCGCCCGAAGCGATTCTGGGAAAGAATCAGGAGGTCGGCCGTATGACCCGCTTCCCGGAGGGCCTGGAGCAAGCCGTAGGCCCGCCGCAGTTCGCCGCCGCCGGCAAAGGGGATATGCGATGTCAAGACCAGCACGCGCATCGGGGCACTCCGAGGGCAATGGAGAATAGGGCAGTAAGGCAATCAGGTAGTAGAGCAGGTCGGGGCTATACCCTGAGGCGGCCTGAGAGGGGGGAGGCAACCTCAGGCCCAGGCTGGAACCATCTGCCGAAGACAAAGCCCAGCCCGATCGGCTGGATGGGCACCTCCGTCAGGACGATGAGCCCCTCCGTCCCACCGTAACGAGCCATTACCCGGCTGGAGGGAGCTACCTGCACAGGTATCCCTCCCCTGCCTATCTGCCTTACTATCCCATCCTGCATCTCGCCGCCCACATCCTGTATAATGATGTCCTTTCCCTGGGAAGGAGACGGAACGGGATGGTCCTCCAGCACATGCGTCGGAACATCAACCGCTACAAGTGGGTCCTTTGGGTCGTCATCCTGTCCTTCATTCCCCTCTTCGGCTACTACTACACCGCCAGCCGCGAGGAGGCCCAGACGGCGGAAGAGGTCGTCCTCCGCGTCGACGGCCGCCCTGTGACCCGCCTGGAGGTCCTGCGGGAGATGGAGGCCCTCACGTCGGTGTTCCGACCGACTTCACCCGAACATCGGCGACTCATTTTACAGATGGCCCGGGACCGGGTCATCGAGACGCACCTATGGCGAGCCTTGGCCGACCGACTCGGCGTCCAGGTGACGTCCGACGAGGTCCAGGCCCAGATTCGCCAGTCCCTGGCGACGCTGGCCCAGCAACTCCGTATGCAGAACCCCAAGCTCAGCGACCGGGAACTCCAGGCCCAGGTCCAGGCGGTCCTTGAAGACTTCTTGCGGCGTCAGGGGTTCGTCCAGTACGCCGACTACGAGCGGGCCGTCGCCGAGCAGTTGCGCATCCAGAAGTTACAAAATCTCCTGAGTGGCCCCGTCACCGCAAGTCGGGATGAGGTCGAGCAAGCCTACCGCCAGCAATACGTGACGGCCCGCATCGCCTACGTCGAGGTCCCCCTCGCTCGGTATAAAGACCCGACGCCGACGGAGAAGGACCTCGAGCAGTTCTACCAGGCTCATGCTGACCGCTATCGGGCCCCAGAGCGGCGAAAAGCCGGCTACCTGCGGGTCGACGCCGATGCCTTCCTGGCCGACGTATTCGTCGATCAGGCCGCCATCGAGAAGTACTATGCCGATCACAAAGACCAATTTACGGAGCCTGAAAAGGTCCATGCCCGCCACGTCCTCATCTCGACGCAGAAGCGGTCGGAGGAGGAGGCCCGCCAGCAGGCCGAGACGGTCCGGACCCGCTTGAAAGCCGGGGAAGACTTCGCCAAGGTCGCCCAGGCGTACTCCGATGACCCTGGGACCCGAGACAAGGGCGGCGACCTGGGGTGGTTCGAGCGGGGCCGGATGGTGCCCGAATTCGAGCAGGCCGCCTTCTCCCTGGCTGTCGGGCAGGTCAGCGAGCCCGTCCGGACGGCCTACGGCTTTCATATCATTCAAGTCTTAGAGAAGCGGCCCCCGCGGGTACGGCCTCTGAGTGAGGTCCGGGAAGAGATCCGTCGGAGTCTGGCCCGACCGGAGGCTATCCGACGGGCCCAGGCCTTCGCCGAGGAACTGGCCCGGCAGGTACGAACCGAGAAGGGCGTTTCGCTGGCTCAGCGGGCCCAGCCCCCGAAGGCCGTCTACGTCGATACGGACTTTTTCGCCCCCAACGAGCTTCGGGCCGACGTGCCGGCCCCCATCCGGGACACCGTCTTCTCGTTCCGGACCCCCGGCGAGGTCCGGGGCCCGATCACCCTTAGCGAGGGGACCTATGCCATCGTGCAGTGGACCGGGACGCTTCCTCCGACGCTCCCGCCCCTGGCCGAGGTCCGGGATCGGGTCGCCGCCGACTGGAAGGAGGCTCAGAAGATGGCCCTCGCCCGGAAGGAGGCGGAGGAACTCTATCAGCGAGCCCTCCGTGAAAACGGAGACCTCAAGAAGGCCGCCGAAGGGGCGGCCTTCGAGGTCAAGGAGACTGGCCCCTTCCCGGAGGATGGCCCTGTCGGAGAACTCGGCCGGGCACCGGATTTGGTCCGGGCCGTCTTTCAGGCCCAGGCCGATGCGGTCCTCCCGCCCATCGAGGTTCCTCACCGAGGCGTCGTCGTGGCGAAGGTCCTCGAGCGGAAGGCCTTCGACCCCAAAGACTTCGAGGCCCGCTATCATCAGGTCCGGGCCCAGGTCCTCCAACAGAAGCGACAGGCGCTCCTGTTCAGCGTCCTGGAGGCCCTGAAGGCCGGCGCTCGGGTCGAGACCCTCAAAGACGCCCGAGGCCGGGACCGCCTGGAGAGCCTGATGTGACGAGATGCGGGATACAAAATTTTAAATCATCTGCCGAATGCTTGAAAAATCGTATTTCTCAGAGGGTCGGAAAGGCTGAATTCATCAAACTCTTCCCGGGCCGAACAGTTCTGATAAGGAGCCCTTATGGTACTCCATCCGCCGCCGTGGACAGCTGAGGAGTTGGCTCGAGCGACGGGCGCCGCCGTCGTCGGGGACCCGGCCCGTGCATTTTTTGACGTGGCCGAACCGGCCACGGCGGAGCCCGAACACTTGACGGTCCTGTTGGACCCTCGATACCGGGACGCCGTCGCCACCACGCAGGCCGGCGTCGTCGCCGCCGCTCCAGGCGCTGAAGCCGTCCGGTCGGACGTGACGTGGGTCCTGCATCCGGACCCCATCGCCGTCCTGTGGGTCCTGGCCGAGTGGTTGGGGCTGACGCCGGTCCGGCAGGGCCTTCACCCGACGGCGCAGGTCGACCCTACCGCTGAGGTCCATCCCACGGCCTGGGTCGGCCCCTTCTGCTACGTGGGCCCCGGCGTTCGGCTTCACGAAGGTGTCCAACTGATGGGGCATTGCGTCCTTTACGGGGATGCAGAGGTCGGGGCCGAGAGCGTTCTCCATGCGGGCGTCGTCGTCTATCCCCGGGTTCAGATCGGGCGGCGGGTCATCGTGCACGCCGGGGCGGTCCTGGGCGGCGACGGCTTTCGGTTTATCCCCCATCCAGAGCGACCTGTCAAGGTGCCCCAACTCGGGCGGGTCGTCATCGAGGACGACGTGGAGATCGGGGCGAATACGTGTGTCGACCGGGCCTTCCTGGGCGAGACCCGCATCGGGGCCGGTACCAAGATCGACAATCTCGTGCAGGTCGCCCACAACGTCTCCATCGGGCGGGCCTGCCTGATTGCGGCCCAGGCAGGCATCGCCGGCAGTTCCCGGATCGGCCATCGGGTCTGGATGGGCGGGCAGGCCGGCGTGCCGGACCACGTAACCGTCGGGGACGACGTCCGGCTGGCGGCTCAGACGGGCATCACGGGGAACGTACCGGCCGGCAAGGTCATGGCCGGTTCGCCGGCCGTCGAGCGGGCCCTGTGGCTTCGGATCCACGCTTTCCTGCGGGAGCTCCCCCGATGGCTGGAAAAGTTCCGTCGGTGGGACCGGATGTTGGAGCAGTAGGGCGGTTCGGCCCGAATTCCCGAATTCCCGAATCATGCGGATGGTCATCGGTTTGAGTTTCGGCGCTCTCCTCGGATGGCTGGCGTGGCTGGGGTTGGCCCTTGGCCGGACCCTCGGATGGACTGGTCTGGG
>JAUQPV010000057.1 GCA_030550225.1 Acidobacteriota bacterium
TGCGGCCACCCGCCGCCGCAAACGCCTTCGCGCGCGCACCGGCCGTCTCGGCCGACGGAACGTCGGGTCGCTTCAGCAAACTCCATGCCAATCAGGAGCCGCCTCCTCGAAATGCCCGACACGGCTGGCTTTCCGCCCCATCCCCCGACCCCGACCCTCCCCCACGTGTCTATCCCCGTAAACACTCTGTCGAATCGGTTAGACACTTGGAACCCGTCTCAAAAGTCCCTGATCCCAGGGAGAAAGAAGCTCTGGATCGAGGCCCTCACCCTGCCCTCTCCCCCAGGGGAGGGTTTTGAGACGAGTCCTTTGAAACATCGTGCTTCCCTGGCGGTGGAAAAGGTTGTTCCGAGGCCATTCTCACAGGCCGAACGGCCCCGTTCAATTGTTTTGGCGATTCGGGAGTTCGGCCATCTGGCATCCATGGTCGAGGGGCGGACATCCGGACCTACCGTCCAGGCCGGTATACCTGGTCACGGCCGAATTCCCGAAGGCTTGACGGGGTGGCTGTCAGTCGGTAGCCTGAAAGGACCGGTCGATGGAGACGCCATGCGAGGCTTCTTCTTCGGGTCTGGCTCGTCGCCCCGGAAAGTGCCGAAGGCGCCGACCCGGGAGAACCCGGTCCGGGACCCCGTGTGTGGAATGACCCTGAACCTTCGCTACGTCGAGCACTTCACCGAGTGGCAGGGCGTGCGATATTGCTTTTGTAGTCTGTCTTGTAAACTCCTGTTTGACCAGGACCCAGATTATTATATTCGTAGTATTCAAAATTCAGTGTCAGGTCCGGGGCCTTAAGTGTCGGGTCTTGCGGATACCTGGCACCGGACGCCGATGAGGGCAGGAGACCTGTGGTGTGGTTGGGCATCGCGATTGGCCCGACCTTCTTGAAGGTCGGTGTCGTGGAAAACGACCGACTCGTGTACCGGGAGGTCTTTCCCCTCGAGGGTCGAGACTTAACGGGCTTTCTGGATGAGGTCGATGCGGCATATCAGCAGGTCTTGACCCGGTTTCCCGTCCAGGGCCTGGGCGTTGCCCTGCAAGCCGTCCTTTCGTATCCGGAGGGTGTCGTCCAACATGCGACCCAACTGGCCTTTCTACAGGGGGAACCGCTGAAGTTTCATCTGGAACGGCGATGGTCTCGGTCGGTCGTGGTGGCCAGCGAGGCACAGATGGCCGCTTATGGGGAATATCGGCTTCATCCCGAGGTTCAGCGTAGCCAGGCTCGGCACCTCGTGTATCTGGCTGTCGAAAACGGCTTGAGCGGAGGCGTCGTCGTGGACGGCCGCCCTTACTGGGGTGCTCACGGATGGGTCGGCGCTATCGGGCACATCCCCATCCAGCCGGACGGACCCGAGTGTACCTGCGGTCGTCGGGGCTGTCTGGAGGCCTTTGTGACGCCGCAAGGGATTCTCCAGCGGCTTCAGTCCGTCTTGTGGCGGCATCCCCAATCCCGACTTCGGCAGATCCGCATGACCAACCTGCGGGCCGAGGACGTCTTAGAGGCGGCTCGCTTTGGAGATCCCGCCGCCCAGGAGGTCATCGAGGAGGCGGCTCAGGCGCTGGGCCTGGGGGTCCACATGGTCGTGAGTTTACTGGACCCCGACGTGGTCATTCTGGGGGGCAGTATCGTCGGTTCGAACGACTTTTTCGTGGAAATGGTATCCCAACGGGCACGTGCTTACATGCCGACTGGACCGTCTCGGACGCCGCTGGTTTTGCCCTCTCATTTAAAGTACTTTGCCAGCGTCTGGGGGGCCGCTTTAGTCGCGGAGATGGTCTACCAAAGCACCACGCCCCGTCCGTCTCGCCGGAAGAAGCCCTCGTGAGGTCTTGGAGACGATTCGCCCGGACCTACCGGGCCAGGCCCCACAGGAGGGCGTTCAAGACGAACCTGTGGGTCCCCCAGTAGTCCCCCCGGAACATCGGATGACTTGAAATCGCAAAGATCTGGCCACGCCCGAGCCCCACGTACCAGGCATAGGCCGTGCCGGCCAGGGCTTCCTTCGTATCGTCCCATACGAAACCGCTGGCCGTCAGACGGTCGGCCGGGGCGAATCGGGCAACGACGAAGGCCGTCTCGGGGTCTGGCCGGGCGATCCGATTCCCTTCATAGAAGACGGCGATGTCCGGCGTTTCGTAACCGCCCATCCAGAAATGGCGGTTTTCTAATCGGACCCGCAGGAGAGCACCCGGTACGTCGGCCAAGGGCGAGGGCTTCTCCGGCGTCTTGACCGGGTCGGCCTTCTTTTCAGGTCCCCACTCGACTTTCATCAAGCCCGCCTCGGACGCCCAGACCGCACCACTTCCGATAGCGATGAGGGCGCCGCCGTCTTCGATCCAGAGCTTCAGCCGTTGGACCGTTTCGTCCCCCCAGAGTCGCTTGAGGACCTGGGGCGAAGCGTCCGCCACGATGAGGACCCCGATGTCGGACCAGTTCATCGAGGCCAGCCTATCCGTTCGGACTCTTGTGATGGGGAAGCCGTAGACGACTTCCAAGGTATGCCACAGGGCGCCCACGCTGTCGGGTCGGGTGCCGGGTCCGACCAAGAGGACGATCCGCTTGTCGGATGGGACGAAAGCGGTTTGGGGAGAACTCAGGGAGATGCCGTCTGTCGTCCAACCACTATCCAGGGCCAAGACAGCGGGTCCCAGCCGTCGGGCCCATGTCTCGATCCAGGGTCCAAACTCGGACGGTTCTTGGGCCACGAAGAAGATGAGGCTTCCCGGCGGACACCGGTTTGAACCCAGGTGGAGAGGCTTCCGGTTGACGTAGAAGGGGAAGCGGCGTTCTAAGGCGGAAGCGGCGGCTCCATAGACTCCCAACGTCCGATTGCATACGACGTAGGCGTAGGTCGCCCGTCGGAACGTCGATTCGGGTCGATCCTCCGGCGCGGATTGAAGCAAGCTTCGGTCGGGTCGGCCAGTCAATTCGACGACCCGAAGGTTCCATGCGAGGGGCAGGGACCAGCCCGTGATGTCGTAAAAACCGGGTTCCTCCCGGAGTTCCCGCTGTTCCCGGACGGTCGCCAGGAATTCGGCGTCCATCGGGACTTCCCGAGCGAGCCAGGCCTTCAGGAGGAGCCGTTGGGCCTGCTGGAGGGGAATCATCCAATCGCCGGGCCGAACGTCTGACCGGCTTCTCTGGGTCCCGAAGTAGGGGTCCCGGACGGTGAGCGTCACCGGTTTCGAGACGGTATAAACCTCGACGCCCATCCGACGGAGGCGCTCCAGAAGTCGCTGGCGCAAAAATGGGTCGGCGTCGGCCGGCACGAGCCACCCCCAGACGTCTTCGGTAGCTCGCAGATTGGCCGTCCGACTTTGGAGGAAATCCCGTAGGATCTCGGCCCGGTGCTCGGCGGCCGTCTGGAGCGTCGTCCAGGCCGTTGTCCAGTGGTGGGCGATGGCGTCCGACAGGGTCAAGACGGTCCCATCCGACCGACGGACCCGTACGCCCCGGGCCGAGGCCTGCTCGTACGTCATCCCGATGGCTCCGTTCAGGGCCGGGAAGCTGTCGCCGTAGCCGGGGTAGTACGTGTCAAACCATTCGCGCGTGAAGTACCGCCAGCCCTTCTGTTCAAAAGCCCGAGCGTTCGCCTGGCCGAATCGCTCCCACCACGTCCGCAGAGCCTCCGGGAGCCAAGGGATAATAGGTCGAGTCGGCGGCGGGAAGAAGTATGTCTCGTCCCGGCCCATCTCATGAAAATCCACGAATACCTGCGGCGGGTGCTGGACATAGGCGGCGACACGGGCCTGGGATTCGGCCTGCGTCTGGAACAGCCAATCCCGGTTCAGGTCATACAAGAAGTGATTAAACCGCCCGGAGGGCCATTCCTCCGTATGTTCGGTCGCCCAGGGGGATTCGTCGGGCTGACGACCCATCTGAGTCCGCACGTGCTGGACAAACCGACTCCGACCATCCGGATTCTGGACGGGGTCGATGATGAGGACGACCCGCTCCAAGACCTGCTGAACCTCCGATCTCTCCGAGGCCACCAGGAAATAAGCCAGGGCCAGGGCGGCCTCTGTACTCGAGTGTTCATTGCCGTGGATGCTGAACCCGAACCAAACGAGCAGGGGCAGGCCCTCCGAGAGCCAGGCGTCCAGGTCGGCGGGCCGGACCTGAACAGGGTTCCAGAGGTCCTGCCAGCGGCGCTGCCACGTCTCAAGCCGGGCCAGGTTTTCCGGCGTGCTGACCCAGGCCAGCCGGAGGGGCCGACCCTCGAAGGTCCGCCCATAGGTTTCGAGTCGGATCCGTGGGGACGCCTGGGCGAGGGCCTCCAAATAGTGGAAGGCTTCCTCCGGCGTGATGGGCCGCTCGCCGAAGGGAAGACCCAGGACTTGGTCCGGGGTCGGCACGTCCGACCGGTAGGGGCCCTCGGGCAAAGGGAAACCCAAGGGCCACTGGGCAAAAGACATCGCCGCCATTCCTTCGACGAGGAGGACGGTCAGAAGGGTCTGCCGGATCTGCTGACGCATTACTCCATCCCGGATGAATAGATAAGCAGGTCGGCAGGTGGGCAGGTCGGCAGATGGGCCAGCCAGTGGGGGACGCGAAGCAGATCATTGCCTATCCGCTGACTTGCCCATTTGCCCTTGCATTTAGGGAAATGCGCATTGTAGCCATGTCCGTGGGTCATTGCAAAGTCGATGTCCACGTTTCGGTCCGTAAGACGTAGGCTCAGTCCTGCACCGATGGAGGCGCCCGACACCCTTCTCCTAAACGGAAGGGTCTTAGAGTCGGCCCTTACATCGAGACGCCGGTGGGACTCCGTCGACGACGGATGCCTCGCCTCGGGAATAAACGGTCTGCTCAGGGCCTTGTATTAGAAGAAGGGGTCTTGGGTGCTGGATATTGGGCGTTAGGTTCTTCCTACCAAAGCACTGCACCCCTGACATCCAAAAGATTTATGCCCCTTTATACCCCATATCCTTATGGGGAGGTGAGGCATGGTCCATCGGCGTGTCCTGGTCACCTGGCTGTCTCTGTGGGTCTTCCTGGGCGGCTGGGCCTGGGCCCAGGGACAGGTCCATAAGGTCTCGATCAACGACAAGCGCCCGTGGTTTACGCCGAACAACCTGCGCGTGAACGTCGGCGATACCGTCGAGTGGAGCAACGTCTCGGCCGGCTGGCATCGGATGGCCGACGTGGGCGGTGCCTTTCTGTCGAAGACCCTCGCCCCCGGCGAGACGTTCCGGTTCACCTTTACAAAACCGGGTGTCTACGACGTCCGTTGCCTGACCCATCCGGTCTACATGCGGATGAAGGTCTTCGTCGGCGTCGATGACGCTACTTGGCAGAAGGAGCAGTACCGGATCCCGACGCCTACGAAGGTCCCCCCGCCGAATGTCAAGGGCGACTCCGGCGATGAGGTGTGGGTCTGTGCCCAATTTTCCGATACCGTTCAGGTGATCGACCCTGTCAGTAACCGCGTCCGGCAGGTCATCCGCGTGGAGGGCGACCCGCATAACATCTGGCCGTCCGAGGACGGCAAGTACATGTACGTCACGAGCTGGCACAAGGACTTTGTCACGGTCATCGATGCGCAGTCCAAACGGGTCCTTCGCTCCCTGAAAGTCGGTCCTAACTGCGCCCACGTCATGTACGACCCCAACGATCCCAACGTGGTCTTCGCCACGATTCAGGGGTCCGACTACATCGTCAAGTTTGACCGAGAGGCCGGGAAGGTCCTGAAGACTTACAAGATGCCCCGGGAAGCGCCCCACGGCTTCTGGTTCACGCCCAAGGGGAAAGGCCACTACGTGCTGGTCCCCCACACGATCCCGGCCGGGGGCGTCACGATCCTGAACCTGGATACGGACAAGATGACTCTGGTGGAGACGGGCGTCCTGTCCGTGGCCGTCGGGATTACGCCGGACGGGAAGAAGGCTTATGTGGCGAATGCCCTCTCGGGGACGGTCTCGGTCGTGGATGTCCTGAACGCTAAGAAAATTAAGGATATCCAGGTCGGCCCGGGCGTCATCCAGCTCCCGGTCGACCCGACGGGCCGGTACGTCGTCGCGGCCGTCGGCGGGACAGGTGAAGCCGTCATCATCGACACGGCCAAGGACGAGGTCATCCGGCGGATTCCCAGCGGCCAGAGCCCTCACGGCGTCGCTTACAGCCACAACGGTAAGTATGCGTGGGTGACCAATGAGTTCGATGACCACGTGACCCGCATCACGATGGGAACCTGGGAAGCCGTCAAGATCCCGCTTCTCCGAGCACCTTACACGGGTGGGAATGGCCTTACTTCGTTAACAGCCCGTTTCATGATCAGTCCGCCCGCTCCGAAGGTTGCCCTCGGCGAGCGTTCTGGCGGAACCCCCTAAGACACACGAAGGGAAACCCCCACTTTGCGGTGTCCCCGGAGGCTGGCCTGCGCTCCGGCCTCCGGGTGATGCCGCCTACCTATCGGGCAATGGGGGGTGAGGGATAGAACGAGAGAGCATGACGGGCGTTCTCGCCTGGGAGGCAGGCGACGTCCGGTAGCTTACCCTGCCTTTCAGTTCATAACTGTCTACACGGAGGAGGCAGCCGGATGCGGCGGTCATGGCGGTGGTTCATTGCTGGGGGCGTCGCTTTGGGTATCGTCGGGGTGACCCTGGGGATGACGGCGTCTCGAAAGATCTTCGTCAACTTCCGGGTCCAGGTCTCTGACGACCTCCCCTTGGAGGTCGAGGCCCGTCCGGCGGAGGCCGACGTCGAGGTCGGCAAGCGCTTCCGCATCGAGTACACCTTCCGGAATCTATCCGACCAGACTGTCCGCTTCATCGCCGGTCACTTCGTCGCCCCGCCGGAATACTATGCCTACTTGGAGATGATCGAATGCTTCTGTATCACGGGACCTGACAAGCGGTCCCGGGCCATCGGGTTGAAGCCGGGGGAGTCCCTTGAGGCGACAGCCACGATCAAAATCGACAAGTCCATCCCGGACGTGCGGCGGTTGACGTTTTCCTATCTCCTCGTGCCGGCCCCGGCGGAAGAATCGGGTGGGCAGGTCGGCAGATAGGGCGGTGGAGTACCTCCCACCGGCCGTTCGAAAACCGGAAAGGCCGAGCCCATCGGGCTTTTCACGAACCGAACGGCTCTGTGAAGGAGGTCGTTTCCGATGCGTCAGGGGTTGCGGATGATTGGATTCTGGGGCGTCGCCGTCCTGGGCGTCATGAGCGTCCTGGCCCAGTCGGTCCAATGGCCCCAACCCCCGATTCAGCAGAGGCAAGTCATCGAGAACGGGCGACGGGTCTACCTGCGCTACTGCGTCGGATGTCACGGTGAGAAGGGCGACGGCCAGGGGCCGGCGGCGGCCATGCTATGGCCGAAGCCCCGCGACTTCCGGGACGGCGTCTTCAAATTCCTGACGGTTCCCCGTGGCGACTTGCCGCCGGACCGGGACCTCTTTCGGATCGTCACGCACGGGCTTCCGGGGTCCGCCATGCCGTCCTGGCGGCTCCTGCCCGAGACCGAGCGGTGGGCCGTCATCCAGTACATCAAGACTTTTGCGACCCGATGGCAGGAGGAGTCCCCGGGCCAGCCTATTGAGGTCGCGCCCGACCCCTATGCCTTTTATAGTCCTGAAGAGATCCGATCCGAGGTCATCCCCCGGGGCGAAGCCGTCTACCACGGCCTGACCAAGTGTTGGGCCTGTCACCCGGCCTACGTGTCAGCCGACCAAATCGCCGAGTACCTCCGGCAGTTCGGGCGGGGGGAAGAGGCCGCCTCAATTCGGCCGGACCTCCATAAACCCCAGAAGACGACGGACCGGTGGGGCAATATCCTGTTCCCGCCGGACTTCACGCGTAACCGCCTGAAGTCGGTCTCGTCCCTGGAGGACCTCTATATCCGTATTGGGGCCGGCGTCGGTGGGACCGAGATGCCCGTCTGGAAGGGCCAGATCCCCGAGGAGGACCTCTGGGCTGTCACGTACTACGTGGCGTCCCTGATCGAGAAACGGGGTATTTTCCTGCCACGGAGGAGGCCGCTATGACGAACCATGTCTCGACCCATCCGGGGTCGGGAGCACTTTCTGGGGCTGGGGAGCGCCCCTTGGTCAACCTGGCGCTCGTCAAGGGTCATATCGTCGCCAGCCTCGTGTGGTTCTTCGTCGGTCTGACGGGCGGGTTGCTGTTTTCGATGCAGTTCTTCCGGCACTATCCGTTTCCCGGTATCGAGCTCCTGTCCCCTGGCCGTGTCCGAATGGTCCATACGAACATGATGGCCTACGGGTTCATCCTGAATGCTTTCTTTGCCGGGATGCTGTGGTCGATTCCCCGTCTGACGGGCTTCCCGATCCTGTCGGATAAACTCGGCCGACTCTTCTTCTGGGGCTGGCAGGTCATCTTGGCCTTCGTCGTCGGGGGCATCCTGACGGGGCATGCCCAGGCCGTCGAGTGGGGCGAGACGCCCGTCTTTATCGACCCCTTCATTTCCGTGTGGGTTCTGCTGGGTGTCGTCAACCTGGTAGCGCCCATCCTTAAGACGCGGGGCCGTCCCCTGTACGTGACCCTGTGGTATTTCTCGGCGTCCTTCGTGTGGACGGTCCTGAACTACCTGATGGGGAATTACATCCCGCAATTTTTCGTCCCGGGCGCCGGTGGGGCGGCTATCGCTGGGCTGTTCATCCACGACCTGGTCGGGCTATTCGTGACGCCTATCGGGTGGGGCCTGATGTACTACTTCGTGCCGTCGATCTTGAACCGACCCATTTGGAGCCACGCCCTGTCGTTGGTCGGGTTCTGGGGCTTGGCCTTCTTTTATCCCCTGAATGGTGTTCATCACTTCCTGTACAGCACGATCCCGATGTACGTCCAGTATGGCGCTGTCGTGTCGACGGTCGCCGTCGAGCTGGTCGTCACGACGGTCATCGTCAACTTTTTTATGACGCTCCGGGGGATGGGCCGGACGCTGGTGACGAGCTTGCCGATCCGATGGTTCTATACGGGGATGGTCGCCTACTTCACGACGTGCCTCCAATGCGCCGTCCAGGTCCAGCTCCCCGTCCAGCAGATCATCCACTTTACCGACTGGGTCGTCGCCCATGCGCATCTCGTCATGTTTGCCGTATTCGGATCCTGGATCATGGGTTTCTTCACGGAACTATGGCCCCGCCTGGTGCGACGGCCTTGGAAGAGTCGGGCTCTACTGGAATGGCATTACTGGCTGACGACTCTGGGGATCTGGACGATGTTCCTGACCTTGACAGCCTTGGGTCTCCAGCAAGGTTACCTGTGGCGGGGCCTGAATCCATGGGAGGATATGCTCCGGTCGTCTATCCCCTTCTGGGTCTTCCGGACATTTACGGGTGTCCTGATCATCGCCGGGACGGTCGTCTTCGCCTATCATGCCTGGGCGACGGCCCGTCAACCGGTCCCGGCGGCCGTCACCGAGCGGGTCGAGGGCGCCGAGCCGGCGGCCCCGTGATCAGCGACGGAGGTCCGGCGATGAATACCCGATGGCTCGAGAGGGCATCCGCTACGCTGGGCATTTCCGGATTCGGTTTCTTCATCTTCTCGGTCGTCGCCATGGCCTTGGGCCCCGTCGTCATGCTCCGGAAGGTCCCCATGCAGACGGTCGAGCAGATCAGCCAGAACGTGATTCCCGACTTCTATGACCTCCTGGTCCGCTATCCCGACGAGTTTAAGAAGTACTTTGGCGACCCCGGCGACCCGCCGGACGAGGCGAAGATGCGCCAGTACTTCGCCGAGGCTCTCCGCCTCGGTCGGAAGGTCTACATCGCCGAGGGGTGCTGGCACTGCCACAGTCAGTTCGTCCGGCCCCTGGCCGACGAACAGCTCCGATTCGGTCCGACCTCTTGGGCGGCCGAGCACCAAAATGAACTCCAGCTCCCGCCCCTTTTTGGAACCCGGCGGGTCGGTCCGGACCTCATTCGGGAGGCGGGCGTCCGGTCTAACGACTGGCATGCGGCCCATTTTTACGACCCGCAGGCCGTCGTCCCCGATTCGGTCATGCCTCGGTTCACGTGGTTTTTCGAGGAGCGGAAAGTGCCTTACGAAAACGGCGTGAAGATCGTCCCGAACCAGCGGGGCCTGGCGATCATCACGTACGTCCAGTGGCTCGGGAGCTGGGTCCGGCCCCCGGCGGAGGGTGTGCCGCTGACGGCTTCGGCGGCAGAGGATTATCGATGAACCGATAGGAGGTACACCGTGGCCCACGTCATGCCCGCATGGGAACGGAGGTTCCTGAAGGTCTTTAGCTGGACCGTCCTGATCGGGGCCGGCCTGGGCTTTACGTTCAAGCTGATGGACTTCTTGTTTTCCGTCATCCGGGGCGACGTCGAACGGGCTTTCATCATTCCCGTCGTGACCTACCTATCGGTAGCCGTCGGTTGGTTTCTGATCTTCCTATGGACCCTCCTGCGGGGCCACTATCGGGACGTCGAGGCGCCCAAGTATGAGATGCTGGAGCAGGAACGTCGACTGAACGAAGAAACCCGGGACTGGTGGTACACCCGCTGGCCTGAAACCCGATACGACTCGGAGGATTCCCGATGAGCGACCGGGAAGCCGAGCGGGAAAAGTTGGAATCCATGCGGGACTATCCGGCCACCCAGGACTTCACTTATGAGGGGAACGCCTTCCCCTGGTGGCTCCAGGCCATCTGGTACGGGTGGCTCCTGTGGACGGTCATCTACATGGTCACCCGCTTCTGGCCGGACTTGAAGGCATGGCTGACCCAGCCGCCCGTCGGTCCGATCCCGCCTCACGGATAAGGCATAGGGCAAAGAGCATAGAGGCAAGGGTTCAGCGCTATGCCCTTTATCTCCCTATTTGTCCTATAGGAAGTGGCCTTAAAGGCAGGGTTTAGCGAAAATCAGGGAGACTCGGACGATGGACGGACTGATCGGATGGCTCCAGACGTGGGTCGTTCAGCCCTGCTGTAACGTCCAGGGTGAAGTCATCGAGGTCTCGGGCCTCCAACGTTGGTTCTACCACTTTCTATTCATGGGCGGGTATCTGTTTTTCAGCCTATGGGCCCTCGTCTTTTTCGGATACCGCTGGTGGACCCGCCGAAGGAGAGAGGACGATTTTTCAAGCATGGGGCCGATGGGCCGATAGGGGTCGTTGCCCATATCGGGCTCATGGGTTATAGCTCATGGCTGATAGCTCACATGGTCCCATGACCTATGAGCCAATAGGAGCCATGCGCCGATGTGGGCCATCCGCGATGGGTCCATCCCCATTTCTGCGGCCCGTATCCCGCAGGGATCGAATCTCACATCTCAGCCGGTGTAAACGACCGAAGCCATCGGGTATCCCGATTCGGGTCATGGCACTGCATGCACCCGTCTGGCGACCGGGACGATATCAAGACGTGGACGAAAGCGGCCCGCCGCCATGTCAGGACGTCATAACCCTCCAAGGTTTGACGCCAAGGCCGTTCGGGAATGGGAAAGCTACGAGCCGTGTCCGGCGGGAGTAGCCACACGAAGAGGGTCGCCTGACTCGTACCCTTCACGAAGAAGAGGCCGACGCCGGGACGGCCATACATGGCGATCAGGCGCACGCCTTTTAGGTGCAAGTCCGGTGGTATCGAAGACGGAAGTTCGATCCGCCACCCGGCCTGGTGGAGCCATCGAACCAATACGTGGGGGTCGCTCCCCGTCTGGTCGAAGGCGAGTCGACCCTGACGGAGGAGCTG
>JAUQPV010000058.1 GCA_030550225.1 Acidobacteriota bacterium
CGGTTTGAGTATCGCCCTGGCGATGTTTCTGCTGATGCTCGGGATCATCGCCGTCGGGGGTCAGAGTGGTGGGTTCTGGGCCCCCAAGGCGACGTACTATACGGACCTCCCGGAGGCATCCGGCCTCTACGTCGGCTCCATCGTCATGATCGACGGCGTCGAGGTCGGCTCCGTCCGGCGGATCGACTTTAACCCGGAAGGACCCGGCATCCGGGTCTACTATTGGATCAATGCCCGTTACCAGGACCGCATCCGTCAAGACAGCGTCGTCAGCGTGCGGAGCTTGGGCCTGCTGGGCGACCGCTACTTGTATATCCAGTCCGGCCATCCGAGCCAGCCGGTCATCCCACCCGGCCGTGCCATCCGGGCTGTCGCCGCGGCTGACTACGGGGAGCTGGCGACTCAGATCTCCGAACGCTTGGCCGACCTGAAAGTCACTCTGGACCGGGTCAATCAGGTAATGGACCAGATCACCCGGGCCGAAGGCGTCATCGGGGCCTTGATTAACGACCCGGCCCTCAAGCAGGACGTGAAGACAACCGTCCACGCTTTGGCCGAAGGGAAGGGCTCCCTGGGCAAACTTATCCAGGACGATCGGCTGTACCGGGAGCTCGTTCAACTCACGGAGCGGCTCCGGTCCCGGGACAGCATCGCTGGCCTGCTTCTTCAGGACCGAGAACAGGCTCGGCAGATGGCCGAGACCCTGGACCGACTCCATCGCATCGTGACGAGCTTAGAGCAGGGCCAGGGCTCGGCCGGCAAGCTCCTGACCGACGAGAAGCTGTATGCGGAACTCGCCCAGGCCGTCCATCAGATGAATCGACTGCTGGACCCCCAACAGAATCCCGAGGGGACCCTTCAGCAGATCCTGCGGGACCCGAACCTCTACCGGGACCTCCAGCAGACGGTCCGGGACGTCCGCCAACTGATCGCCGACATCCGGAAAGACCCCAAGAAGTACCTGGCCGTGAAGATCGCCCTGATCGCCTTCTAATGCTTCGCTTCCGTGGATTTGTAAGCATGGGCTGAGCCAGTCCTTAAAGTCCGGGGATGGAGATGCGTGGATAGGGGGAGACCCGCTTCAGCCGTATCTATGGACCCAACGAACCAAACGGCCGGGCCTTACGCTAACGCGGAACCTTCACGCTGAGGCTTCCCCGGCGGCCAGCTCCTTTTGGACCTCTTCGTAGGCCCACCGGGCTAAGGCCCCGGCGACGTGGGCTCGAAGTGTCTTGGCCTGTTTGAGTTCCTGGCTCAGCTTCGCCTGGACCCGTGCGGGGTCGGCCCGCCGAATGTTACGGACCGACGTCCGGGCGAGGCCCAGGAAGGCGGCGACCTCATCTTCGGTCTTGGCTGCCGCCTGGGTCAGGACGACGACGTAGGCGGCCGCCATCAAGCTTGGAAGCCACGTCAGATGGCGATACTCGACGAGCTTGCGAGGGCCGCCGAGGAGATCGAGGGCCTTCAAGAACACGCGGAGGGCCATCGTATCGACGTCGGTCTTCTGAATCACTTCCGGGCTCAGGACGGGCATGGCCGACCTCCAGGTCGTGCACATACATGTAAGATAGGATAGCAGGATAAGGGCTTCCGGAGAGTTTCCATCATTCATCGGAGCCGGTCGATTCCGAAGCGACGCCGGCCCGACGACGCCGGGCCATCTCTTGGAGCGATTCCCGGACGACGACGAGGCCGCTTTCCGTGATCTCCATGCGTCGAGTCGCCGTGTCGTGCCCGCACATCCGACAGCCGTCGATCCGAATGAGCCGGACGACCTCGCCCAAGGGGACCTCATAAAGCCGCTCGTCATACGCTGACAGGACGGTCTTCTTGGCCAGGACGATGGAACAGTCGACGATATGAGAGACGGCATACCCGCCGGCCGCCTCAGCCGACAGCTCTTCGTGGCCGCTCCGTTTTTGGGACACAAAGATGGCCGTCTGGTACCACTTCTTCATGAAGTTGTACAGTCGCCGGACGACCGTCCGGGCGAGCATCTCCTTGGCTTCGTAAAGGCCCGTGACCGAGTCGATGACCGTATTCTTGGCCTTATACGTCCTGATGGCGTAAGCCAGGGTATTCAAAAGCGTCGGCAGGTCGTCTCGCAGGACGCCATGAGTCGCCGCATCGACGATGATGATCCGGTCCTCGACGTCCTCGTAACGGATTCCCAGGGCCTTGGCCCGTTCCCGCAGGGAGGCGGCCAGGAAGGGTGCAGGTGCCTCGACAGTCACGAAGACCGTCGGATTCCCTATGAGGGCCTGCTGGAGGGCAAATTGCTCAGCCATCAGGCTCTTGCCCGTATCGGAGACGCCCGTCAGGTGAATGACGGCATACTGGGGAAATCCCTTGAGGGGCACTCGACGGGGACGGTCCCGTTCGTCTAAGACCGTCATAAAGAACAGGTCGTCCAGGCCTGGGACCCCCGTCGGCGTCCCCTCCAGCTTGGGTGCCCGGCGGCTGACTTCTCGAAGGACCTCGACGGACTCCCGCAGGGGCTCTCGGGCCGTCTCTTTCTCCTCGGCCGAGAATTCAGCACTGTCGTCGGCTTCCCAAGGCGAGAGCGGACGCACCATAGCTGGCCTCCTCTTGGGACCCCAAGGGGTGACGACGGTAAGCCCGCTTCGGGAAGGGACCTGCCCCGTCCCCGATCTCAGGACTCTGGCCTCCAGACCGAAGCGTCAGTGCGGCTCTCCGGATGGAGCCGTCGACTTCTCCCGGAGGCTCTGGATTTCTTTCTCCAAGGCTTGGATGCGGGCCTCGACTTCTCGTTTCCGCTGGACCAGGGTCCCAAAGTCGGTCGCCCGGTACAGGGCCATCGAGGGGTTGATTTGAGTCTCGAGGGCCGCCAGCTCGGCCCGGAGCTTCTGAATTTCAGCCCGCTTCTTTTCGATTTCCTTATCGACGTCCGACGGTACGGCAGGTTTTTCGGCCGGCCGTTCGGACGGCGGCGTCGGGGCCGCTTGAACAGGTGCCGCTGGAGCCGAGGGCACCCCCACGGTCGAGAGGAGAGCCTTTTCCCGGACCCGCTCCAGGTCCTGCGCCGTGTATGAACGGACCTTCGCCGCCTGATACTGCTTCTGACGTTCCTTTTCCTGACGGGCCGCCTCGGCCAGGCTTTGGGCCGAGCCGACCGCAGGGCCGATGAGCGTAAGGGCCAAGCCCAGGACGACCCACCGGACAGGCATAACCTTCATGGCGACCTCCTTCCGGAGCTAAATCCCTTTCGACCCCGCTTCCATATTAATCCTCCAGAGGCAAAGAAGCACTTAGCGGACGATGGTCTGCAGGAAGCGAAGGGTATGAGACCCGCCGGGGTCTCGGGCCAGGAGGTCAGGCAGGGGGCCCTCGGCGACGATGCGACCGCCCTCGCGACCGCCTTCCGGACCGAGGTCGATGACGTAGTCGGCGTTCAGGATGACCTCGGGGTGGTGCTCGACGACGACGACCGTATGGCCGAGTTCCAGAAGGTATTCGATCGTATCCAGCAGGGGTGGCAGGTCCTCGCCGTGGAGGCCGATGGTCGGCTCGTCCAGGAGGAAAACGGTCGGTCCATCGACAGCGTGTCGTTCTGTCGAACGGGCCAACATACGGGCCAGTTTCAGCCGCTGGGCCTCTCCACCCGAGAGGGTCGCCAGGTCCTGACCCAGGCGGAGGTAGCCGAGGCCGATGCGGTTCAATGTCGTGCAGGTGTGGATGAGCCGCCGGAGGCCGGGCACGTCCTGGAAAGCCTCCCGCGCCTCGGCCGCTGTCCATTCCAGGATATCGGCGATGTGAACGCTGTTCCAGCGGACTTCTAAGGCCTCGGGCCGGAGACGAGTCCCACGGCAGGTCTCGCAGGTAAGCCAGAGGTCCGATAAAAAGAGGAGCTCGACCTTGCGGCGACCGAAGCCTCGGCAGGTCGGGCATCGACCCCGGGGGCTATTCCAAGAAAAGTCGCCGGCCGTCAGGCCTCGGGCCCGGGCCTCGGGGAGGCGGGCCCACCACTGGCGGAGCTCGGTCAGGCCGCCCATATAGCTCAGGACGTTCGCCCGCGGGTTGCGGCTCGGCGGGTTCGGGTCGACCAAGACGACGTGGTGGATGGCATCTGAGACGGAGACGGCGCCCCATGTCCGGAGGTCCCGGGGGAGGGGTTTCCCCAAGTATCGGCGGAGGGCCGGGTACAAGACGTCCTGAAGGAGGGAGCTCTTGCCCGAGCCGGACACGCCGGTGATGACCGTCAGGGAGCGAGTCGGGACCCGGACGCGGATGTGGGCCAGGTTGTGGGCATGGGCGTCTTCGACGACGATCCAGCCCTGAGGCGTCCGGTAGGGTCGGGTCCGGGTCAGGCGGAGGCGGTACCGGCGGAGGAAGCGGGCCGTCGCCGTCGAGACAGCTGGCTCGAGGAGACCCGCCGGCGGACCTTCGTAAACGAGGCGGCCCCCCTGATGGCCAGCCCCAGGCCCGAGCTCGAGGACGTGATCGGCCGCCAGGATGATATCGGGGTCGTGCTCGACGGCGATGACGGTGTTCCCCTGGTCCCGCAGGTGGCGCATGATCTCGATGAGCCGCTGGGTATCCCGCGGATGGAGGCCCGCCGAGGGTTCGTCCAGGATGAAGAGAGTATCCGACAGGGCCGTCCCCAAGGCGATGGCCATCTGGATGCGTTGGGCCTCGCCGCCGCTGAGCGTGCCGGCTTGGCGGTCCAGGGTCAGGTAGCCGAGGCCGACCTGGACGAGGTAGCTCAGGCGACGTTCGAGCTCCTCGTAGACCCGGCTCAGGGCCTGCCGTTCTGCAGGGCTCATCTCCAGACTTCTCAGCCAGGCCAAGATGTCTCCGACGGGCCGTCGGACGACGTCGGTGATGGCTACCTCGCCGATGCGGGCCCATCGGGCCTCCGGTCGCAGGCGGCTTCCCTCGCAGGCGGTGCAGGGCCGATACGTGCGATAGCGGGCGATGAAGATGCGGACGCCCCGTTTGTAACGTTTTTCCTGAAGCTTTTCGAAGAAGCCTCGGATGCCGAAAAAGTAGTCGGTCCCCTCCATGATGGCCTGCCGGACGGACTCGGGGAGGTCCTTCCAGGGCGTATGCAGGTCCCAGCCATAGCGTTCAGCCGCTCGGAAGAGATAGCGATAGAGGAACCGCAGGCCCGGCGTGTTCCAGGGCTGGATCGGATGCGCCTTCAGGGGTCGGTCCGGGTCCGGGATGATCTTCGTCCAGTCAAGGTCGGCGACGTCACCGAAGCCCTGGCAAGCCGGACAGGCGCCCTCGGGTCGGTTGAACGAGAAGAGGCCAGGCTCCAGGGGCGGGAACGTCCGGCCGCAGGAGGCGCACTCGAGCTGTTGGGAGAAAACGTGAAGTTCACCATCGGGCGTGACGATCCCCATCCGACCCCGACCCTTACCGAAGGCCAGGTCCAGGAGGTCGATCCACTCGTCCCGCCGTTCGGGTTGAGGCCGTCGGCGGCCGAGCCAGAGCCACTGGACGGCTTGGGCCGTCCACTGCTCCGGTGTCATTTGGTCGAGGGCGACCCGCTCGCCTTGCCACCAAACGTCCAGGAAGCCCTCCCGACGGAGCTGGCGGATTTGCTGGACGGGCTGGTCCCGGTCGACGTCCACGGGGGCGAGGACGGCGACGCTGGGACTGTCCGGTATCCGGAGGAGCCACTGCCAGACGGACTGGGGCGTATCGACCGTGACCGGCCGCCCGCAGTCGGGGCACACGTAGTGGGCCAGCCGGGCGAACAGGACTCGCAGGTAGTCGTAGGCCTCCGTGACGGTCCCGACGGTCGACCGGGGATTCCGGGCGTAAGCGTGCTGACGGATGGCGATGGCCGGCAGGATCCCCCGGACCTCGTCGACGTCCGGCTTTTGGAGCCGCTGGAGGAACTGACGGGCGTAGGTCGACATCGACTCGACGTACCGCCGCTGGCCCTCGGCAAAGAGCGTGTCCACGACCAGGGACGACTTGCCGGAGCCGCTCACGCCGGTCACGACCGTCAGGGACCCAAGGGGAATGCGAACGTGCAGGTTCTTGAGGTTGTGCGTCCGGACGCCGATCAACTCGATGGGCGGACGGACGACGGCCGGACGCTCCGGGGCGACCCAGGCCGGGACGACCTCCGAAAGGGCGACCCCATCTGGGTCGCCAGGCATCGTCGGGGGATCCTTCGGCTTCGTCGGCTCCATCGTCGAGTCTTACCCCTGTCACGGTCCTATCGTCCTTAAAGTATAATGTCGGTATCGGGGGCTGAAGGGGCAAAGAGCAAGGGCACATACTCTATGCCCTTTGCTCTCTGCTCTTTGCTTTATACCCGTTGACCGTTTGAACCGCCCCGGTGAAGGGGGTATGCTAAGGGGAACACGCCGTGAGGGGTCTTATGAAGAGGCGAGCGTGGATCGGCTGGGTGATCGTCGGGGCCGTCATCTGGGGGTTCGTCAGCCCCGGGTCTGGGTGGGGCCACGAGATTCAGGCCCATATCGAATGGGTCGACTCGGCGCCGCCGCCGATCGTACGGGTGGCCGTCCTGCCCCTGCAGGGGGACCGGCCGCTATTTGAACAGCGCTCCGTCCTAAATCAGCCCCTTCATGTTCACCTGCCGCATGTCGTTCAGGGTCTTTATCTTCTGGTCATAGAAGTCCTGCCCCGGGGTCTGCCCCTGGTTCGGTGGGTTCGTGTCAAGTCGGACGGTGAGGAGACGGTCCACGTGCGGGTCCGTCTGGACCGGGTACTCCTGGAGGCCCTCCAACGGCGGGTGACCGAGTATCAGGGCGCCATGCGGATGCTTCATCGGTCGCCCCTTCATGAAGGGGAGGCGGATCCATTCCCGATGCTCCTGGAGGTCCTCCAGCGGCCCGAGCCCATCAACGTAGAGGTAGGGTACTGGATGATGGTCATCCCCCAGACCTGGAGTACGGGGGCTACGCTCCACGCGACGCAGTGGCAGTGGCGCTGGGGTCGCGGGGCGTCCCGCGTCCAGGGGTACCTGGCCGGTCAATGGGTCCACGGCCAATGGGACCGCTGGCGGGGCCAGGGCGAGCTTCGGTGGGAACTCGACGACCAGCAGGAAGTCCATTTGGAGGCCCTCTACGAACGGATGGAGCCGACGAGTCCATCCCCGCAGGGCGGGATCCACCATGGGTGGCTGGGTCTGGAGGCCCGCTGGCAAATGGGGTCTCGATGGGCCCTTCAGGTCGAGGGCCGAGGCCGGAGTTTGGGTAGCTCTTCGGCCGACTTCGTCTGGTCCTACTGGTCAGAGTTTCGGGTCGACTATGCGGACACACCGCGCACCCGTCTATTTATTCGGGGTGGGAGCGGGCGCGTGATGGGGATGGACCTGATCCCAGCCCATCCCATCCGACAGGCATACTGGGTCGAGCGGTTTCTCCTGACCGAGACCGGCTTTCCCGAGCTGACGGCCCTCCAGTGGTGGGGCGCCCTGGGGCTTCACATGGACGTCCACACCCACGCCGTCAGCCTGCAACTGCAATGGCGAGGCTACGACTGGCGGTGGGCTCAGAGCCGCCGCCGGATGGGCGGCCCGGGCCTGGAGTTGAATTCCCGCCTTCGGCTCCCGGTGGGGCGACTCACGGTCGATTACGAACTGACCCGTCGGGCCTGGCGACCCTATTCCTTCGACCGTTTCCTGGAGGGGTGGTGCCATTACTGGACGTTGGGCTACGACGTCCGGCGGGAACCTCTGGGCCAGCTCTCCGTGCGGTATCACTTCTTGCGGGGTCCGGTCGTCCCGTGGGCCGTCGTCCCGGCGACGGCCCGGTCGTTGGACGTGGAGTGGGCCCGGGAGTGGTCCGCTCCCGGATGGGGGACCCAGCTCCAGTTCCGATTCGTCGTCATCAACCTGTTGAATCAATTCAGCGACCTTAGCGTCGGCCTACCCGGGGAATACTTCTGGATTCCGGTGCCCCGGACCTGGGTGTGGAGCGTCACGACGAGGTGGTGAGATGGCACCCTGGCGGGTCCGTGAAGGGGCGTCGTTACGGCTGGTCTTGCAGGTCCTCATCGGGGCGGCGGCCCTGAGCAATTGGGTCGTCGTGTACCTGCACTCGACGCTGGCGTGGCCCTTTGAGTGGTACCAGACGCCCGCCGGGCCGGTCGTCGAGCGGGTCTATGACCAGACACTTCAGGACCGGGTCGTCCCGGGAAGCGTCTGGCTCTTGATGGACGACTTGCCCGTCCAAGACGCGGCCGACACGGTGCGGCGGCTCCAGCGTCTTCAGGTCGGCGACACCGTGACGCTGACCTTCTTACGGGACCGCCGCCTGGTTCACGTGACCTGGACGGTAGCCGGGCGTCGATGGTTCCCGACCGCCTGGGTCTGGGTGACGGGGGCCCTCCTATGGGGCATCGCCCTGTGGTTACGCGTCCGGTATAGCTACCGGCGCTTTTATCGCCGGATGTGGACGGCCGTCTTGAGTCTCTCGATGGTCTACATGTTCACGCCCGTCGGGACATGGGACTGGCTGGACCACTTCTTCTGGCTCCTGGACCGGGTCGGCTTCGCCGTCGCCCCCATCGCCGTCATTTACTGGGCGGCCGGATGGCCGCCGACCCGGCCGGGTCGCTTCCTCCGTCCACTCCGAAAGACCGTCCCGGCCCTCTGGCTGGGCCTCCACGGCCTCCCCTTGGTCCTCAGTCTCACGGGCCTGGTCTCCCCCTGGAGCCGGACGTTCCTACGATTGAACCACACTCTTTGGAACCTCGACTGGGTCGTCCTCCTGGGGGCCTTTGGATACGCCTTTGTCCGCTGTCTGCGGGTCGTGTCCCACATGCACGGCTTGGAGCGGGGCCAACTCCAGATTTTAGCCAGTGCCATCTTTTTGGCCTTCTTCCCGACTTTGGTCGCGGCCGCGCCTATCCTGCTGAGCCGCTCGCCGGAGCTTTGGGAGACGGTGGCCGTCCTGACCCATCCGGTCCTGCCCATCGGTCTCTTGATGGCGACCCGTCAGCGGCGGTGGGACGTCGAGCACCTGTTCCGACGGGCCTTGACCTACGCGCCCCTGCTGATCGGCCTGGTCGCCCTTTACATGCTCCTGTACACCCTACTCTTGCACCTCGTGCCTTTGGACCGGAGCGCCCAGGCCTTCCTGATGGCCCTGCTGGCGACGGTGCCGGGGGTCTTTGCGTTCCCGGCCCTGCGGCAGTGGTCGGTCCGTTGGGTCGAGCGGATGTACCTGGGGGCCCGTTCCCATCCTCTCGAGGAGCTCCAGCGGGTGATCTGGCACGAGGCCGGCGTCGGACCCCTGCACCCGTGGCTCGCTCGCGTCCTCAGCCTCATCGAACAGGCGATGGAATGCACCTGGACGGACGCCTGGCTTCGCACCCAAGATGACTGGCGCTGGGTCCGGACGTCCGGTCCACCCTCGGACTTCAAGCCGCTCCTCGAGTCGGTCGCCCACCGGCCGGACGAGTCGGGCGCCCACGGTCGCCTCGTCCGACCGGGGATTTACCGTCATGCGGGCCACGGCTATACCCTGTACCGCATCGACTGCACGACAGACGTGGGAATTCAGGCCGAACTCTGGTGCGTATGGCGGCATACCGACCACTGGCTCAGTCGAGATGAACTCGAACGGATGGAACAAGTCCGGGCTCGTGTCCAGCAGGTCCTCAAGAACTACTCGCTCCTCCTGGAGGCCGAGCGACAGAACCGGGCCCTGGAGGACCTGCGACGCTTCCATCAGGCCGTCCTCCAGACGCTGGACGCCGGGATCCTCGTCACGGACCGGGACCATACGACCGTCCTGATGGCCAACCGAAGCCTGGCTCGGTGGTTTCAAACGACTCCCGAGGCCATGCAGTATCAAGACCTCCGGGCTTACCTGCCGCCTGACTTCGTCGAACGAGTCCAGCAGTTCTTTGAGCGTCCGATGGGCTCCCTGCCGGTCCTCCAGGTCTACCTGAACCTGCCGGGTGCCCCGCCCCGACTCCTGCAAGTCTCCCGATGTCCCCTCCAGATTCCGATGGAAGACCGGACGACGGAAGGCTTCCTGTACGTCCTGGAAGACATTACCCACCTGCACCGGCTGGAACAGCAGTTGATCCAGTCGGAAAAGCTGTCCAGCATCGGCCTCCTGGCGGCCGGCATCGCCCACGAGATCAACACACCCCTGACGGGCATCATGAGCTATACGCAGATGCTCCGCCAGCGGCTTCAGGACCCCAAGGCCCGTCAACTCCTGAATCGGGTCCAGGACCAAGTCGACCAGATCCGGCAAATCGTCCAGACCTTCCTGGACATGGCCCAGCCTCGCCGTCAGACGGCTCGCGTATTGGAACTCCAGCAAACCGTTCAGCAAGGCCTCCGTCTCCTGCGGCCGCTCCTGAAGGACTATCCGATCCGCCTCCATGTCGAGCTGGCGCCCCAGCCCGTCTACCTTTGGGGCCACGAGGCTCAGATTCATCAGGTCTTGACGAACCTGGTCGTCAATGCCCGGGACGCCATGCCCGACGGCGGCGACCTGACCGTCCGGGTCCGTCAGGACGGCGACTTGGCCGTCCTCGAAATTCAGGATACGGGCGTCGGGATGGACGAGGCCACCCTGCGGCGGGCCTTCGACCCCTTCTTCACGACGAAGGCCCACCAGGGCGGGACCGGTCTGGGCCTGACGATCAGCTATCATATCGTCCGCCAGCATGGAGGCCGCATCGAGGTCCAAAGCCGACCCGGCCACGGAAGCCTCTTCCGAGTTTACTTCCCCGTTTGGTCGGAGGACGTCAGCCGTGCGGTCCAACGCACGATTGTTGCTGATCGATGACGAGCCCATCATCCACGAGGTCTTCGGGGAACTCCTGACCGAGACGAACTACACCCTGGACGGCGCCTTCACGGCCGAAGAGGCCCTCCGTTACCTTCAGGACCGCTCTTACGACGCCGTCCTCTTGGACATCATGCTCCCTGACCGTCCGGGTGAAGAGGTCCTGACAGAAATCCTCCGCCACGACCCCGACCTGCCCGTCGTGATCATCACGGCCTACGCCACGGTCGACGGCGCCGTCCGATGTCTCAAGGCCGGCGCCTTCGACTATGTCACCAAGCCGTTTCAAAACGAAGAGGTCCTCGCCACGATCCAACGGGCCGTCCGCCAACGTCAGATCATCTTGGAAAATCGTCGCCTGCGACAGGAAGTCGAGTGGACCTACCAGTTCGAGAACATCGTCGGCAAAAGCCCCCGCATGCGGGAGATCTACGAGCTCATCCATCAGGTCGCCCCGACCCGCTCGACGGTCCTCATCCTCGGCGAGAGCGGCACGGGCAAGGACCTCATCGCCCGGGCCATCCACTACCGGAGCAACCGGGCCCACGGGCCTTACGTCGTCGTGAACTCCAGCAACATCCCCGTCGAACTCTTGGAGAGTGAACTCTTCGGCTACGAGAAGGGCGCCTTCACGGGCGCCGTCCAGCCCAAGCAGGGCCTGCTGGAGCTGGCCGACGGCGGGACCGTCTTTCTGGACGAGATCAGCACGATGCCGATGTCTACCCAGGCGAAGCTCCTGCGGGTCCTCCAGGACCGGGAATTCATGCGTCTGGGCGGCCTCAAGACCATCAAGGTCGACGTCCGCTTCATCGCCGCCTCGAACGTGGACCTGGAGGCCCTCGTCCACCAGGGCCAGTTCCGAGAAGACCTGTTCTACCGACTGAACGTC
>JAUQPV010000059.1 GCA_030550225.1 Acidobacteriota bacterium
CGTGACGTCGTAATGTCGTGACGACGGGACGGAGTTGAGAAAGAAGCCGTCGCCGGGGCGAACCGTCTGGGCTCGGCCTCGTCACGTCGTTACTCCGTCACGCCATCACGTAGCTTGAAACATCGTGCTTTCCGGGCGATGGAAAAGATTGTCCCGACACCGTTCTCACGAACCGAAGGGCTATGTTAACCCTTTGCTCTTTGCCCTTTGCCTTATACTTTACCAGCGTCCCGAGCGCAGGACCTGAAACCCCAGGACGAGAGCCATCAGGAAAGCGGCCAGCCAGCCTATCGCTCCGACGACGGGAATGCCGTACCAGACCGGTCCGACGGGCCGGATCATCAAGAGGGCCGATGCCACCAGGAGGCTCCCGATGACCATCGCCCAGGCCATCCGGTGAAACCCCCGTTGGACCGAATCCTCCAGGGACGTTAAATTCCGGACCTCCATCGGGAGGGGCCACTGGCCCCGGCTGAACTGCTGCCAGAACCACTCGAACTCGAGGGGCGTCGAGGCCGCCATCGAGAGGACCTGTTCAGCCTGCTGTACGATCCGACGTCCGTACCGAAGGGGGTTATATCGTCGGCGGACCAACTGCTGGACGAAAGGCCGGGCGACTTCTACCGTCTGGAGGTTGGGGTCCAGCTTCCGGGCCAGGCTGTCCAAGGCCAGGAGGGCCTTGAACATAAGGGCCAGGTCGGTCGCCAAGAACAGGTGGTATCGCCGAAGATGGGCCAAGACCTCCTCGAGGACCATGCGCAGGGACACCCGCTCGATGGGAATTCGACTGTACCGGCCGATGAAGTCGTTCAACTCTTGGAAAAACACCGGCGGCGGGGGCTCCTGGATCACACCCAGACGGATCAGGCCCCGGACGACGGCCCGGGTGTCTTGACGGACGACGCCGATGAGGATGTCGGCCAAGACCTCCCGGATCGTTTCGTCGAGGGTCCCCATGATACCAAAGTCGATAACGGCGATGCGGTCGGGCGGGAGAACGAAAAGGTTGCCCGGGTGGGGGTCGGCGTGAAAGAAGCCGTCGATGAAGACTTGCTTCAGGAGGGCCCGGGCGCCCACGCGGGCGATATGGGCCGGGTCGACGCCGTGGCGGATCAGCTCGTCGACTCGGTCGATACGGATGCCCTCGATTCGCTCGACGACCAAGACGGCATCGCCGTGGACTGTCCAGTCCACGGCCGGGACGACGATCTCGGAAAAGTCCTGAAAGTTCCGACGGAACCGCTCGATCTGCTGGGCCTCGATACGGAAGTCCAGCTCCCGCTCCAGGACCTGCCGGGCCTGGGTAACCAAGACAGGGAGCCGCAAGGGCCGGAGCTCCTCGATGTACCGGTCGGCCAAGTCGGCCAGAAAGGTCAAGATGTCCAGGTCCGTGCGGATCAGACGCTCGATGTGAGGGCGGCGGACCTTGACGGCGACGGCCCGGCCGTCGGCCGTGCGGGCCGCGTGGACCTGAGCGATGGAGGCCGAACCCAGGGGCCTGGGGTCCAGTTCGATGAGCCATTCAGACCACTTCGGATGGGTCTGATCTAAGACCGGCTGAAGTTCCTCCCACGGTTGGGGGGCGACCCGGTCCTGCAATTGCTCCAGCTCGTGGACCCATTCAACAGGGAGAAGGTCCGGCCGCAGGCTCAGGAACTGGCCCAACTTAATGAAGGTCGGACCCAACTCCTGGAGGGCCGCTCGGACCCGCTGGGGCGTCGTTCCGTGGACCAGCTCCGGCGTCGGCCGGCGCCGCCAGGGCCAGCGAAGCCGTTCGTACGGTCCCGCCAGACCCATCCGCTCCAGGACGTCCCAGAAGCCGTACCGGGCCAAGACCTGTACGATCTGACGAAACCGCCGGAGCTGGCGGTATGCCTTAGGAATCTGAACGAGCCGCATCACCCCGGGTCTTTCGGGTCAGGCGGGTTTCCAGCTCATCGACACGCTGGTGGAGACGCTGGGTTTCTTGCAGGGGTGTAACGCCCACGGTGTAGTACAAATGGGTCGCCAGCTCTTGAAAAGTCTTGCGGGTCGATTCCGTCCATCGGCCGAGGCGGACACGAACCTTCTCGACGGGGTTATCGGGCCGCTCCAAGACCTGCCGGCCCTCGGCCTCCAGACGCTGGACGACGTCCTGCACCCGGCGGACAGCGAGGGACCCTAAGCCGACGCTGACGTGAAAGGCCCTACGGAGCCAACTCATGGTCGTTCTCCTGAAGAATCGGCAGTTCAAGAGTTCGGCCATTGGGCAGGTGGGCAGATAGGTCTGAGGCGATTCCATGGCATGGATGAGGGTTCCATCTCCATAACAACGTGACAAGGTCAGAGGGCGCCCCTATCCCCCATCTGCCCACCTACCCAATGGACGAATTGCCGAATTCATGAACGGCTGCTTAGAAGTCATACGAATAGTAGAGAGCGATGCCCTTATTCCGGGCGTAGGCCTCGACGTCAGCCGCCGTCGTCATGTGGGTCACTAAAACCGGGAAGAGCCGGCCCGGTAGGGCCCCCTCCAGACGCTTCAGCTTCTTCCGAATGAAGCGGTCCACGTCGTTTTTCGACAACTGCACCTTGGCTTCCCCGACGATCGTGACGGATTCTCCATTTTGAGAAGCTTGCCCGATGATGTTGACCTCCAGGAGTTCACCCTTTCGGTCGATGACATACTTCCGACGGAGGGGCCCGTGGACGGTCAGGCCAAAGTCCCGGGCCAGCAGTCCAGGTAAAGCCTTGAAGGCTTCATTCTCCAGCGTGTATCCGACGGTCATTGCCAGACCGCCCAACTGCTGGCGGGTTTCCCGGAGTTCCCCCGTCAACTCCTGGACGCTCCTGGACAGACTCATAACTTCTACTTCTGTCTTCCGTTGGGCTTCAGCCAATTTTTCTACCTGCTGAGCGATGACCTCCACCCGGGCCGCCAGGGCCTGGACTTGCTGTTCCGTCCGACGTTGGGCCTCGGCCAACTCCTCGACCCGCTGGGCCAGGCCGTCGACCCGCTGGGCCAGGCCGTCGACCCGCCGGGTCAAGGCCTCCATCTGGGCCGCCAGGGCCTGGACTTGCTGTTCCGTCCGACGTTGGGCCTCGGCCAACTCCTCGACCCGCTGGGCCAGGCCTCCCACCTGGGCCGCCAGGGCCTGAAGCTGTCGCTCCGTCTGCTGTTGGGCTTCGGCAAGCTGAGCCACCGTCCGGTGGAGTTCCTGAAATTCCGTACGGGTGACTCCCCGTTGGAGCTCCTCGTAGACCCGGCCGATGACCTCAGCCACCCGACGAGCCGCTTCGGGCGGAAGGACTTCTTGAAGTTCTTGGAAGACTTGAAGCGTATCGATCACGGACTCTTCCCCGATCTGGAATCGAGCCGTCTCACTGCATAGTTTATGAGCCCATCGGCTCGGCGTCTACTGAAGGAAAGACCATAGACCATGGACCATCGACCTGTTGGGGGACCCATTTACTTCCAAGCTATCTCAAAGACCCTCTCCCCGTGGGAGAGGGTAGGGTGAAGGCCTTCATGTTTGGCCCTTCTCCTGCGGGGAGAAGGATTTTGAAGGCTCCCTTCTCATCATGGGGGAATAACGCTTAGTCGATGTAACATAGTCGTTTGGTTCGTGAAAACCCGCATGGATTCGGCTTTTTCAAGCCTTCGGGGAGGACGGTTTTTCAAGCCAAGGGCAATTCGGCAGTTCGGCCGAGGGTCCAACTCAGTGCGAAGGGCCAAGAGCCAGGAGTCTATATTCTATGCTCTTTTTTTGCTGACCTGCCCATCTGCTTAGTCGCCCTCCGCCAGGGGGAGTTCCCAGTCGGTCGGGGACGGGAGCGGTCCCGTCGGGGCCAGATGAGCTGTAAAGTGGCGCAGGACGGCCGGAGCCCGGACGACCCGGAAGCCAGGCCACACCCGAGGCCGCTCGGCGATGGCCGCCAGGACCCGCACGACATAAGCTAAGTGCTCGTCCGTGTAAACCCGGCGGGGAATGGCCAACCGGACAAGTTCGTAGGGCGGCCGCTCGTCGTCCCCCATCAGCAAACTCCCGACTTCACAGGCCCGGACCCCACCGGCACAGTAGAGGGCGACCGTCAGGGCCTGACCCGGGAAGGCCTCGACCGGCACGTGGTCCATCAGGCGGTCAGCCACGACGTATACGGCGTGACCCCCGGCCGGCCGGACGACTGGGATACCCCGACGGTGCAGTTCATCTACCATCGTGGCGACTTGGCCGACCCGGTGGGCCAGGTAGGCCTCGTCCAGGACCTCTTGGAGTCCGACGGCCATCGCCGCCAGTTCGTGGCCTGCCAGGCCCCCATACGTCAGAAAGCCCTCGTGGAGGATAAGGAACGGGGCGACCGCTTCGTAGACGTCCGCATGACGTGTGGCGATGAAGCCCCCGATGGGGACGAGGCCGTCCTTCTTGGCGCTCATCAGGCAGGCGTCGGCGTACGAGAACATCTGCCGGGCGATGTCCCGCAGGGGCACAGACCGGAAGGCCGGCTCCCGCTGACGGATGAAGTAACAGTTTTCGGCAAAACGGGCGATGTCCATCACCAGCCGGGCCCCATACCGGTGAGCCAGTTCGGCCGTCTGGCGGATGTTTTCCATCGAGACGGGTTGGCCCCCCAAGGCGTTGTTCGTGACGGTCAACATGACGATGGGGACCTGGCCCGGGGCGGCCTCCCGCAAAAGCCGGGCCAGCCGATCGACGTCGATGTCACCCTTAAAGGGGGCCTCCAAGTCGGGGTCGGCGGCTTCGGGCACGGGCAGGTCCACGGGCGTCGCCCCGACGGCCCGGATGTTGGCCCGCGTCGTGTCAAAGTGCGTGTTCGACGGCACGACCTGGCCGGGTCGGAGGAGGGCTTTAAAGAACACATGTTCGGCACCCCGGCCCTGATGGACTGGCAGGACGTAGGGCATCCCGGTCAAGTCCTCGACGACGGCCCGTAGGGCCTCAAAGCTCTGCGACCCGGCGTAGGCCTCGTCGCCCATGACGAGGGCCGCCCACTGGGCATCGCTCATGGCCCCCGTCCCACTGTCGGTCAAGAGGTCGATGAAGACGTCCCGGGACCGCAGGTAAAAGACGTTCCAGTGGGCTTCCGCCATACGGGCCCAGCGGTCGGCCGCCGGCAGACGACGGATCGGTTCGACCATCTTGATACGGAAGGGCGGGACACGAATCGGTTTCCATTCCGACATGAGAGCCTCCAGCCAGCCTCTCGCCCCGTGATAGGGCCTTCGGGGTTCGTCGCTTCCCGCCAGGACCATAGCTCATTACTGAGTGGGAAACAAGGGACTTGGAGGCCGCGAGACCGACCGTCGAGAGAATGAGTGCGGCTTTCTCGGTCATGCCCAGGTCTGCTTTTTACCAAGTTGATCCCCCTGGGCCGAAGGAATACACTGTCTCGATCTCGAGGCTCTCAGAGGCCCGGCTATGACGAGGCCTAACCATTTTTTATGCAGTGGCTTTGTCTTTTCGCAGTGGCTCGGCGGCGTCGCCCTGCTTCTGATGGCTGTCGCCTGCGGGCAGGTCGACTTCACGGCCCCGGCAGGGTCGGTCCTCCAGATATTCGTGAAGCCCGAGTGGGTTCCCGCTAACGGTGGAACGGCGACTGTGACGGTCCTGGGGTTCCGTTCGACGGGGGCGCCCCTCCCGGACGACACGCTGATCACCTTCACGACAACCCTGGGCCGCATCGATCCCCCCTCGGCCAAGACGAAGGACGGCCGTGTGGATGTCCTGTTCATCAGCGACGACCGGAGCGGCATCGCCAAGATCCGGGCCTTCTCGGGACCTGAGGCCTCCGCTGAGACCGAAATCACCGTCGGGACGGCCGTCGTCGCCAATCTGGAACTTCGGGCTATCCCCAGCTACGTCCCCGCCGGCGGCGGGACCGTCCGGCTGATCGCCCGGGCGACGGCCCAGGACGGAAACCCCGTCCCGAACGTCCCCGTCGTCTTCCAGGCCAGCGCCGGGACATTGACCTCGGGCGGCCAGCCCGTCTTGACGAACGCCAACGGCGAGGCCGAGGACAGCCTCTTTACTCGCCAGAAGACGGAAGTCAAGGCCTCCATCGGGACGAAGACGGCGACCCTGACGCTTCCGTATGCCTGCGAGCAACGGCCGACGCCACGGCTGAACTTTTCGCCCCAGACGCCCGTCGTCGGCCAGCCCGTGTTCTTCAACGCCAATGGGTCCTTTGACCCGACGGGACCCATCGTCCGATACGAATGGAACTTCGGCGACGGCGGGAGTGGCTTCGGTCCCGAGGTCGTCCACGTCTACAGCACGGTCGGTGTGTTCAACGTGACCCTGACGGTCACGAACGACCGGGGTTGCGACAACAGTACCAACAGCTTCCTGAATGTATCCTCCGGCCCCAACCAGCCGCCCCAGGCCGTCTTCACCGTCGACGACCGACTCCCGGGCGGCAACGGGGACGGCGTCCTGCGCGTCGGCGAGACGCTGACCTTCGATGCGTCGGCTTCCTTCGACCCCGACGGGACCATCGTGGCCTACACGTGGGACTTCGGGGATACGGGCGCGGGTTTCGGGAAGGTAACGACCCACGCTTATACGGCCGCCGGTAACTACACCGTCCGACTCACGGTCCGGGACAACCTGGGAGCCGTCGCGACGGCCGAGCGCCTCATTACGGTTCAGCCGTAATAGACGCCCCCCTTCCCCTTTTTACAGGCCAGAGGCCTGCGTTCCCACAGGCGAGGACGTCTGCGCTCCTACACGACGTATTCTGTCCGCGTAAAGAGGAAGTGGTCAAAGTAGTAGTGGATGAGGAGCGTACTTAGGATGACGATGAAGTAGCTCTGGTCGGGTGTCAGGGGCGTCACGAGCCGAATCAGCAAGACCAACAGGACGACGGCCCCCGTCACGCCGACGAAGAAGAGGTAGTACGGGAGCATCGAGGGCTTGCGCACGAGCCGCTGGACGAGGGTGTTGTCGACCTCCCCCCGCTCGTACCGCAGACGGTTGATCAACCAGAACAGGAACATGTACTGGAACGAATGCCACGTGTTGTAGCCCTGAAAACCGACGTCCATGTTGGAGGCCATCGGCAGAAAGAACGACACGGTCGCCGTGACGGCGATGAGAAGCGTCTTTGGGTAGCTGACCCGGTCCTGCCAGACTTCGACAGCCGTCTTGGCGACCCACGCCAGGAGGAGGCTGAAGAACACGACGGCCGCCAGCTCGGGGATCGGGAAGGGCCGCAGGAAGTCCGGATAGGGCAGGACGACGCCGGCGACCCGGAACTGCCCTTGGGACAACTTATACAGGCCGATGGGATACAAACCCGTCAGGATGACACCGTAATCGAGCAAGCGGGACCATAGGGGTTCTCGAAAGCCGGCCCGGACCCGGTAGCAGTCAGTGATGTAAATGATTTGGTGCAAGACGTGAATCGAAGCCCACGTAAAGAACATGAAGATGAGAACCGTATAGTGATACAGGCCCAGGTAGATGACGATGGCCGGGAGCAGGGCCGACGCCCCGGCGTAAATCGGATGCCGTCGGAGGAACGACCGGTTCAGGTAGGTCAGCGTGAACGTGCTGTACAGGTGGGGACCCCCGATCAGGCCAGCGACGAGGATGTTGACGATGTCGATGGCCTGGTTGCGGGTCAGCCAGCCGGTCCGCTCGGCCAGCTCGGCCAACAGCAGGGGCAAGGGGACCAGAAGGGCGCTGAAGATCAGTAGGGACAGGTCCCAGCCCTTTTTATAGATCCAACCCGGTTCTCGGGTCTGAAGGACGGAAAAGGTCGCAGGGGAGGTAGCCGTCGTCTGCATAAGCCGCCTCCTGGGGCCGGTGCAGTCTTCTGTGCAGATGCAGGATGCAGGTATAAGATAAGAATTGTAAGAGTTCTGCCTCCCGGGTCTCCGATATGGGGGTATCCACCCTCCATGTGGAGGACTGGTCCCCTGGGACCTCTCCCCATCGCCGCATGGCTGGGGCGGGAGGATTCGAACCTCCGGATGTGGGATCCAAAGTCCCATGCCTTACCGCTTGGCTACGCCCCAGCCTGGTGCCTTGTCTTGGTCTTGATATTATAAGTAAGCCCCGCCAGTCCGGCCAAGGCCTGAGGGGGCCGGATTGACAACTGATGGCCCGGGCCTATTATTCATCCCAGGCATATTTTACGCCTCAGCCGCCTCGCAGACGCACCGACAGACCTCCTCCCTTCGGGCCCAGGAGAGGACACGACCCATGACCCTGACCAAAGAACAGTATCTACGGTACAGCCGTCACCTGATCCTGCCGGAGGTCGGCCTTCGGGGGCAGAAGCGGCTCCTGGAGAGTAAGGTCCTGATCATCGGGGCCGGGGGCCTGGGTTGTCCCATCGCCCAGTATCTGGCGGCCGTCGGGGTCGGGACCATCGGCCTTGTCGACTTCGACCGGGTCGACGAGTCGAACCTCCAGCGGCAGGTCCTGTTCACGACCCACGACGTGGGTCGTCTCAAGGTCGAGGTGGCGGCTGAGCGCCTGCGAGCCATGAATTCGGACGTCCAGGTCCGGACCTATCCCGTGCGGATCACGTCGGAGAACGCCCTCGACATCATGAAGGATTACGACATCATCATCGACGGGACGGACAATTTCCCGACCCGCTATCTGACGAACGACGCCTCTGTCTTCCTCGGCAAGCCTTACATCTACGGGTCCATCTTCCGCTTCGAGGGTCAGGTCACCGTCTTTAAGCCCAAAGAGGGCCCCTGCTACCGATGCCTCTTCCCGGAGCCCCCGCCGCCGGGCCTCGTCCCGAGTTGTGCCGAGGGCGGTGTCCTGGGCGTCCTACCCGGGATCATCGGTCTGATCCAGGCGACTGAGGCCATCAAGCTCATCGTCGGGGCCGGCGAACCCCTCATCGGCCGCCTGCTCCTGTACGACGCCCTGGACATGAGCTTCCGGACCGTCCGGATCCGACGGAATCCCGACTGCGTCGTCTGTGGGGACCGGCCGACCGTGACCCAACTCGTCGACTATGACGCCTTCTGCGGCATCCGGCCGGACATCAACGAAGCGGCTTACGCCGACATTCAGGTGAACCCCGTGGACGTAAAGCTCCGCCTCGAGCAGGGGAACGACCTCGTTCTGATCGACGTCCGGGAGCCCTTTGAGTACGAAATCGCCCGTATCGAGGGCGCCCGGCTCATCCCCCTGACGGAGTTCGTCCTCCGGCTTCCAGAGTTGGAGCTTTACAAGGACAAGGAGATTATCGTCTACTGCCACCGGGGCGGCCGGAGCCTCATGGCGGCCCAGATCCTGCTGGCCCGGGGCTTCCGAAAGGTCCGAAGCATGTACGGTGGCATCGACGCCTGGGCCGAACAGGTCGACCCCCAGATGCCCCGGTATTGATCCGGCAGTTCGGGAGTGCCGGCAGGTCGGCAGGAAGGCAGATGGACAGGTCGGGAGATAGGAGCAGGCCTCCGGCCTGCGGGAGGGCAGACGTCCCGTCTACTGGAACGCGAGCCTCCATCCTCCGAACGCCAGCCGTCATACGGGCGTCCCCCTGTCCCGACGCCGCCCGTCATGGCAGCGTCCATATGCCCAACGGCCCACTGACCGGGTCCCTAAAGATACAATCCCCCCAGACCCGGCACGAAGTTCAAAAGGTTGCCGACCTTGGGGATCGACAGGGAGAAGTGGAACTGAAATTCGGGTCGGGGTCCCAGTTGATAGCGTACGACTTGCACCCCTAAGGAAAAGCAGTCCTGGTTCCAAATGAACCCCCCGACGGCGTTGTACCACTGCCGTCGGGTCACGTCGTAAGCCCCCGATACCTGAAGCTGAAGGACTCGACCCGGTGGAGTCGTCAGGCTGAAGCGGACCTGCTGGGAAGCCGGCGTCGTGACGGGCGTGAAGTCCTGAAAGGAAAGCCCCCGCTGATAGAGCCACGCGACCGAGAAGGCCGCATTCTCCGAGAAGCGCCAGAGACCCGATACGCTCCCCTGCGTGACCTTCCACCCCCGGGGATGAACGAGCAGGCCGGTGTCCAAGCTGAGGGCGTCTGAGGGTGTGAAGCGCCATAGAGATTGAACGAACCCAGCCTTCGGCACGCCCGGCTGAATGAGGGGCGAGCCCGGCAGTTGCAAACTGTGGGCGATGGACCAAGAAAACCACTCCCGGGGCGAGCCTCGACCGTCGGGCGTCATCGGACGGACAAAGAACCGGTGGGTCAGACCGTATACGACCTGATGCTGGCCCGTCGTGAGGTCGCCGGGGTCAAAGAGGGGCGGCGACACGCCGGCCGGCCGATACGTGTGACTCCAGTCATACCGGACAAAGGGCTCGATCGTGTGCTTCAACCGAGACGACGCGCCCAGGCCGTAAATCCGATAGAACACCGGGCCGACGGCTTGGACGTTAAAGGCTACACGGCCCCGGGCCAGGGGCCGGGCCTCTAAGACGTTTCCGGTCAGTGCCTGCCGATGGCTGTCCAGGGTGCCCCGGAGCGCCACCGTCGGCGTGATCGACAGCCAGGGCAGGCGATTCCAGGGGAGGGACCACCGGGGAAAGACGTCCAGCCGATGGAAGGCCTGGAGCTGACCGGCCTGGCGTCGGTACAGAAAGCTGTACGAACTATCCAAGGCCATGACGGCCGGTCCCAGGCGGTAGTTGTAAATGAAGGCCTGGGCCGTCGGGAGTCGCCCCAAGAGGACCGTCTGACCATCCCCCAGGGCGACGCTCTGGACGTCCGCCTGCACGTAAAGCTGAGCGGCGCCCCATCGGGTCGTCAGGTAGGTCCGGGCAAATCGCTGGACCTGGGTCCGGCGGGCAAAGTCGCCCCCAAAGGCCTGAATAAAACTGTAGCTCGAAAACCAGTCCGCGCTGACGGCCCATGTCCAGAGGCTCCACCGGGCCATGTGGTTCCACCGGACCTGCCACTGGGTCCCCAGCAGGTCGTCCCGGAAGAAATCTCCATTGGCCTGGCCGGAGCTTTGGGCGCTCAGGACATAGCGGTATTCGGCGTTGAACCCGAGGCCCCGTTTGGAGAACCACTGCCCGGCCAGGGTCAAGTCCTGATTCCGACTGATGGCCCAGAAGAAGGCCTGCTCGAAGAAGAAGCCCTTCTGGCTGTTCGGCCCGAATCGGGGAAAGAGGAAGCCCGTCGTCCGCTCCCGCTGGATAGGAATCTGAAGCATCGGCAAGTACAAGACCGGCACGGACTTGACCCTCACGACGACATGGGTGAAGCGCACGTAGTCGTCCAGTTTGAGCTTGACCCGATGGGCATGGAGACTCCAGTGCGGGGACCGGTAGCGGCATTCGGTGACCTCGGCGTCCGTCATCCGGTAGACGGCCTCGTCTTCCCGATAGACTTTCTGAGCCGTCCCGAAAATGTGGGGCGTGTCGAAGGCAAAGGCCTGATACATCGTGCCCGTACGGGTCCGCAAGTCCAGCTCGAGGCGCTCGCCCGTAAGGCGGGTCTCCCCCTGGACGACCGTGACGTCGCCCTCGGCGACCAGGGCGTGGGCCTTCGTATCGATTCGCACGTAAGCCGCCTGGACCGTCACGTCTTGACAGGTCAGCGTGACCCAGCCCTCCAGCTCCAAAATGTTTTCCTCGATGCGTTGC
>JAUQPV010000060.1 GCA_030550225.1 Acidobacteriota bacterium
CGCCGGATTCGCTTAAGGGGTCCTGAGACAGGTCCCATCGGACTGTGGAAAAACCCCTGCAGAGGAGGTCTTCATCCCCTACCCACCAAAAATGGAACAGTCACCGTCTGGCCACTGATCCCTTGGGGGGAGCGGCAGTCGGCGGATAGGCCGATGGGGGGACTATTCGCCGTTCGCTTCAACGATATGGCCCCCGACCATCGTCCATCGGACCCGCAGGCGGAGTATCTGTCGAGGCTCGACCCGCAAGGGGTCCCCGTCCAGGACCGTCAGGTCTGCCCAGGTCCCCGGCCGAAGTGTGCCCCGCTGGAGTTCCTCGAAGGCCGCATGGGCGGCCCACTCGGTGAACATCCGAAGAGCCTCCAAGGGCGTGACCCGCTCCTCGGGGCGCCAACCGCCGGCCGGCCGACCCTGCGGGTCCTGTCGGGTGACGGCCGCATACAAGCCCAACAGCGGGGAAATCTCCTCGACGGGCGCGTCTGAACCCCCGGCGATCTTCACGCCTGTCTGCAGGATCGACCGCCAAGCATAGGCCCCCTTCAGCCGGTCCGGGCCCAGCCGGTCTGGGGCCCACGGCATGTCCGACGTCGCATGGGTCGGTTGCATGGACGGGACGAGGCCCAGCCGGGCCAAGCGCGGGATGTCTTGCGGATGAACGACCTGGGCGTGCTCGATGCGAAAACGACAGTCTCCGCAAGGTCTTTCCCGAAAGGCGATCTCGAAGGCGTCCAGGACCATGCGGTTGGCCCGGTCCCCGATGGCGTGCACGGCCAGTTGCACCCCGGCGTCCAGAGCCCGACGGGCCAGCCGCACGAGCTCGTCCGGCTCGACCAGTAGGAGGCCTGTCGAGTCCGGCTCGTCCGCATAAGGCTCCAGCAAGGCCGCCCCCCGGGATCCCAGGGCCCCGTCGGAGATGACCTTGATGGCCCGAAGGGTCAGGCGGCCGTCGCCGAGTCCGATGAGGGGGCCCTCGGTCAGGAGCTGTTCGTCCAGCCCGGAGCGGTACATGGCCATCGCATAGACCCGAATCGGGAGTCGGCCCCGCTCGACCAGCCGCACGTAGGCCGCCCAGGTCGACGGTGAGATCCCGGCGTCGTGGACCTCCGTGAGGCCCACCTCGGCGCAGGCCCGGGCGCCGGCCTCCAGGTCGGCCATCAGGTCCTCGACGGTCGGCTCCGGCATGACCCGCTGGACCAGCTCGGTCGCCCGGTCCAGGAGGACGCCCGTCGGACTCCCGTCGAGCCGTCGCAGGATCCGGCCGCCCGGGGGATCCGGCGTGGCCGGACCGATGCCGGCCTGTTCGAGGGCCTTCGTGTTGACCCAGGCGGCATGACCGTCGATGCGGGTCAGGTAGACCGGCCGGTCCGGGACGACCCGGTCCAGGTCGGCCCGGTCCGGCATGCGGGGGTCCGGCCAGTCGTTCTGGTCCCAGCCGCGGCCGACGATCCAAGACAAGTTCGGATGTCGGCGGGCATAGTTCCGGAGTCGCTGAAGGACCTCTTCCTTGCTTCGCGTCCCGGTCAGGACGAGTTGTCGCCGCAGGCGTCCCAGGCCGGCCAAGTGCACGTGAGCGTCCGTCAGGCCCGGCAGGACGGTCGCCCCTCGCAGGTCGACGACCCGGGTCCGGGGACCCCGCCAGACTCGGAGCTCTTCGTCCGAGCCGAGCGCCGCGATGCGGCCTTGCCGGATGGCGACGGCCGAGACGACGGCGTCCGGCGTCGGCCACAGGGGATAGACCCGACCGCCGACCAGCAAGACGTCGGCCGGAGGCGGGAGCCAATGCCGATGCGGCGTATCGATCGACGGACCCCCGACGACGGTCATGAGTCCCCCCAAGCTCAGAAACCCCAGTATCCATCGCTCCATACTTTACCCCGCCTGTCACTCCGGAATCTCCGGGAGACGCCACCGGACCGGCCCGACGCCCGGCCGGTGTCGGTAGCTCCACAGAATCGCCTCGATCGTCTCGACGGCCTCGTCCAGCACGTCGTTGACGACCCAGTAGTCATACATCCAGGCCCACCGGACCTCTCGGCGGGCCTGTCCGATGCGGCGGCGGACCTGTTCGTCTGTCAGGTCGCCCCGTTGACGGAGGCGCTGTTCCAAGACTGTCCAGGAAGGCGGCAGAAGCAGGATGAACAGGCCGTGGGGCCATCGTTTTTGAATCTGATAGGCCCCCTGCACGTCGATGTCCAGCAGAGGGATCTTTCTGGCCTCCAGGATACGACGGAGCTCCGCCTGGCTCGTGCCATAGAAGTGCCCGTGGACGACGGCCCACTCGACGAAGGCGCCCTGCCCAATGAGGTCCCGAAACTCGTCCGGCGTGACAAAATAATAGTCCTGGCCGTGGACCTCGTGAAGGCGGGGCGGCCGGGTCGTGTGAGATACGGCGAACTGGAGCTGGGGCTCTCGCTCCAAGAGGGCGCGCACGACGGTCGTCTTCCCGGCCCCCGACGGGGCCGAGAGGACGACGATCCACGACGGGGCCGGGACGACGGTCGCCTGCCGGGGATGCATATCCGGTGCTGGGTCTTGGGTGTCCGGTGTTGGGTCTTGGGTTACAATCAAACCTAACACCTAACGCCCAACGCCTAACACCTAAGACCCGATACCTGACACCCAACACCGAGTTTATCGACTCTCCGGTGGGTCCATTATAATGGGATGCGGGTCTCAGGGTAAGGGTGCAATCCGTATTCGGTGCCGGGTGTTCGGGGCGGGGGACTCAGGTAGGCCCTACTTTTTACAAACCCCAGCCTGAACGCCGGCCCTTCGTCTATGAGGAGGCGCGATGAAGCTGGAAGTCCCGCATTACATTCGAGTCCCGGCCAGCGTCGGGAACGTCGGGCCCGGCTTTGACGCCCTGGGGCTGGCCCTACAGTTTCATCTGACGGTCTTTGTCGAGCCGGCTTCTGAGTGGCAGGTCACTGTCGAGGGCGAGTCGGTCGAAGACCTGGCGGCCGACGAGACGAATCGGGTCGTCCAGATGGCCCGTCTGGCGGCGGAACGCTGGAAGGTCCAACTCCCGCCGCTCCGGGTCGAGGTCGTCAACGAGATTCCCGTCCAACGGGGCTTAGGCGGAAGCGGTGCCTCGGCCCTGGCCGGTTTTGCCTTGGCGAGCCTATTTCGGCGGACCCGGCCGAAGCCGCAGGAATACCTCGACCTGGCCGCTGAGGTCGAGGGCCATCTGGATAATGTGGCGGCGTCTCTCTTGGGGGGTCTGGTCGCCTGCTACTATGCCTCGGACGGTCGGCTGTATGCGCTGTCCGGTCGGGTGCCCCGTCCCGTGCGGGTCTTGAGCCTGTGGCCCCCGTGGAAGATGGAGACGGCCAAGATGCGGCAGATCCTGCCGGAGGCGTATGCCCGGGACGTCGTCGTCCGTCAACTCCAGCGGGTGGCGGCCATCTTAGCGTATTGGCAGGAGCACGACGACATTCCCCCGCAGGACTTCTTCTACGACGAGGTCCACCAGCCGTATCGGCTCGAGAGGATGCCGGAGGTCCGAAGGGTCATCGACCTGGCCCACTCGATGGGCCTGCCCGCCCTTCTGTCGGGAGCCGGGCCGGCCGTCGCCGTCCTGACGGCGGAGGCCTCGGCGGCGGCCGAATTCTTAGAGAAGCTCGCTCGGGACCGGACCTATCGTGCCTGGTCATGGCGCTTCACGCGTATCGACCGTCGGGGCTTGGTCGTCCGACCCTACCGGCCCCTCATGAAGAAGCGCCTCTTGGAGGCCATTCAGGCGTCTCGGCCCGTCACCGACACGAAGGTCTCGGCGGACTGAAGTCTGCGAAGCCTTACGGGGCCTCCAGGGCCTGCCGGAGGTCGGCGATCAGCGTTTCGGCTGGCTCGATGCCGATGGACAGCCGTACCAGGTTGGGACCGATCCCGAGACGCTGTCGGATCGTATCGTCGACGTGCAGATGAGAAGTCGTCACCGGCTGGGTCACCAGCGAGTCCACGCCGCCCAGGCTGGCGGCCCGGTGGAAGACCGAGAGACGGTCGATCAGGGCCTGGGTCGCCGCCATGTCGCCGTCATAAGCGAAGCTGACCATCGTGCCGAAGGCCCGCATTTGCGCCCGAGCGACGGCATGGTCTGGATGCGACGGCAGGCCGGGGTAGAAGACCTGCCGGACACGGGGGTGGTCGGCTAAGAAGCGGGCGACCTGAAGGGCCGTCTCGCACTGGTGGAAAACCCGCAGGGACAAGGTCTTCAGGCCCCGGTGGACCATGAAGGCGACCATGGGGTCCATGACGCCGCCCAGGAGCTTCCGCATGTCCCATATCGGACGGAGCCAGTGACGGAGGCCGACGACCAAGCCGCCCATCACGTCGTGGTGCCCGCCGAGGGCCTTCGTGGCGCTGTGGACGACTAAGTCAAAGCCGAACATGAGGGGCTGTTGCAGGACGGGTGTGGCCAACGTGTTGTCGATGACGGCCAGGGCGCCGACCTGGTGGGCAGCCTCCGCAATCCGTCGGAGGGGCAGAACCCGTAAGGTCGGGTTCGTCGGCGACTCGACGTACACGACCTGCGGACGGGTCTCTCGGATCAGGTCCGGCGTTAGCTCGTCGGGGTCGGCGAAGGTGACCCGGATGCCCCACCGGGGGAGGACGTCGGTCAGGAGCTCGACGGTCCCGCCGTACAGGGTGCTCAGGGCCAAGACGTGGTCGCCCTGCCGGAGGAAGGCCAGGAGCGTCGTCGAGATGGCGGCCATCCCGGAGGCGAAGGCGAGGGCGTCTTCGCCGTTCTCGAGGGCCGCCACGGCTTCCTCGACGGCCCGGACGGTCGGGTTGTCCCAGCGCGTATAGATCGGCTCGGCGGGTGTCCCTGTCTCAAACCGTCGGGTCGCCGCTTGGGCCGCCTCGACGAGTTCTTCGGACCGGTCGAACTCGAAGGTCGCCGACCACCAGACGGGTGGATGGAGTGGACGTCCAGGCATGGGCGATCCTCCTTTACATAGAACTCATCTCAAAAGTCCCTGATCCCAGGGAGAAAGAAGCTCTGGATCGAGGCCCTCACCCAGTCCCCTCCCCCAGCGAGAGGGTTTTGAGACGAGTTCAATACTTTACATAGCCGTTGGGTTCGTAAGAATCCCGATCTCTTGGGCCTTTTCGACCCTTCGCGGAGGCCGGTTTTTCAAGGATGAGGCCCTGTCAAGTCGTCGGCCGACCGCCTGGGGACGGGTCACGTCGTGGGTTCGGGGGCCAGCGTCCATGGGTCCGTCCCCTGCTCATCAGCCGGGAAACTTGACCTCTCGACCCGATGTGGCTATGTTATCCAGGGACATGGATATTGGGAAGCGGGTAGCATGGCAAACCGTTATACCGAACGGGTCGTTCGGATTTTGAACTTTGCTCGGCAGGAAGCCATCGAAGCGGGTAGCAACCTCATCGAGGTCGAGCACCTCCTCTTGGGGATGCTACGAGACATGAGTGACCCGTTGATCGTCCTGCTTCGTCGCTTTCGCTTGGAACCCCGCGAGATGTACGCCGAAATCCAGCGCCGCATTTCCCAGTCGTCGCCCTTCTATATCAACGAGCCCCGTCTGTCTTCCCGGGCCGAGCGGGCCCTGGACTTTGCCGTGAAAGAAGCCGAGGCGATGGGGACCAAGACGCTGGGGCCCGAGCACATCTTACTGGGGATCCTGCGGGTCGAGGACAGCTTTGCCTGCCGCTACTTGCGCTTGCGGGGCCTGACGCCCAACCGTGTCCGGCAGGAGCTGGTCCGGATGAGCAAAAACCGGGCCCTCGTCCTGAAGAACGCCCGCTTTCCGAAGGACTCGCCGATCTTGAACGAATTCTGTCGGGACCTGACGAGCTATGCCGAGAACAACCTCCTGGACCCGCTGATCGGCCGGGAGCGGGAGGTCGAGCGGGTCATCCAGGTCTTGTGCCGGCGGACGAAGAACAATCCCGTCCTGGTCGGCGAGCCGGGCGTCGGCAAGACGGCCATCGTCGAGGGCCTGGCTCAGCGCATCGTGGCCGGTCAGGTCCCATCGGGTTTGGCCGAGCGACGCATCCTAAGCCTGGACCTGGCGGCCCTCGTGGCCGGTACGAAGTACCGGGGCCAGTTTGAAGAACGCATGCGGGCCCTTATCCAGGAGCTCATCGAGAACCCGGAAGTCATCCTGTTTATCGATGAGGTTCACACCCTCGTGGGCGCCGGTTCGGCCGAGGGTTCCCTGGATGCGTCCAACATCTTGAAGCCGGCCTTATCCCGTCGGGAGATTCAGTGCATCGGGGCGACGACGCCGGCCGAGTACCGGAAGTACTTTGAGCGGGACCGGGCCCTCGAGCGTCGGTTCCAGCCGATCTACGTGCGGCCCTCGACGGAAGAGGAGTCCTATCAGATCCTGCAGGGCATCAAGGCTCAGTACGAAGAGTACCATCACGTTCATTACACCGATGAGGCCCTCCGGACGATCGTGTACCTGGCCAGCCGTTACATCACCGAGCGGGTCCTGCCCGACAAGGCCATCGACCTGATGGACGAGTGCGGGGCCTACGTCAAGATCATGGCCGAAAACGAGGAGCTCGCCCGGCGGGGCCGGTCGACCGACGTCGATACCGAGACGTGGCTGGAGTCAGCCGAACGGGGCGGTGGGGCCGAGGGGGCCTCGGCCGAAGGTGAGGCCGAGGAGGCCGGCGAGGCGACGGTCCGCTATGTCGTCACGGGGGACGTCGTCGCCGAGGTCGTGAGCCGGTGGACGGGCATCCCGGTCCAGACTTTACAGGAAGACGAGAAGGCCCGACTCCAGCGGTTGGAGTCCGAACTCCAACGCTGGATCGTCTCCCAGCGGCACGCCATCTCGGCCATCGTCCGGGCCATCCGACGGTCTCGGCTGGGCCTGAAGGACCCCCACCGGCCGGTCGGGTCTTTCGTATTTTTAGGCCCGACGGGCGTCGGCAAGACAGAGGTCGCCCGTCAGCTCAGCCGAGTCTTATTCGGCTCCGAACAGGCGATGGTCCGCTTCGACATGTCGGAGTTCATGGAGCCCCACTCGGTCTCCAAGCTCATCGGGGCCCCGCCGGGCTACGTCGGCTACGAGGAGGGCGGCCTGCTGACGGAACGGATCCGGCGGAATCCCTACTGCGTGATCCTGCTGGACGAAATCGAAAAGGCCCATCCCCAGGTCTTCAACATCCTCCTGCAGATCTTGGACGACGGGCGCCTGAGTGACGCCCTCGGCCACACTGTCGACTTCCGGAACACCATCATCATCATGACGTCGAACCTGGGCACCCGGATCATCCAGCAGAAGCCCCAGATGGGCTTCCAGGCTCACGGGGACACGGCTTCGGACTATAAGGTCATTCGGGACCGGGTGCTCCAAGAGGTCAAGCAGTACTTTTCCCCCGAATTCATCAACCGCATCGACGACTTTATCGTCTTTTACCCCTTAGACGAGAGTGACCTGGCTCGGGTGCTGGACCTGATGGTCGAGCGCCTCAACCAGGAGCTTCGGGAACGGGGGAGCGGCTACTACTTGGTCCTGACTGAGGAAGCCCGCCAGTATCTCCTGGAGGTGACCCGCAAAGAACGTCATTTCGGCGCCCGTCCCCTCAAGCGGGCCCTCCAGACCTACGTCGAAGACCCCTTCGTCGATTTCCTCCTTTCCGTGAGTGGGCCGGACGTCCGGGGCCCCATCGAAGTGACCGTCGACGAGCGTCGGCAGATTGCCTTCCGCGTGCGGGAGATGGAGCCGGCCTCGGTGTGAGGTGGGCAATGAACGGGCGTCGTCTGTCCGGGTGGGTCCTGGGCCTGTGGGTCCTGGGGACCGCCCTGGGATGGGCCCAAGAGGCCCGTCGTATCGCCCAGATTCGATGGGAGGGTCTGCATCGGGTCCCGGAGAGCACGGCTCGGTACTATATCCATAGCCGGGAGGGGGACTTGTACGACCCGGCGATGGTCCGGCAGGACTTTCGCCGCCTCTGGGAGGCCGGCTTCTTTGAGGACCTGCGGGTCGAGACAGAAGAGGGCCCCGAGGGGGTCCGCCTCGTCTTTCGGGTCAAGGAAAAGCCTCTCATCGAACAGGTCGTGTGGCCCGAAAAGGTCAAGGGCCTTCGCATCGAGGACATCCAGAGCAAGATGAACGAGAAGGGCTTGACATTGTATGAGGGAGACCTTTACGACGCTTACCGGGTCCATCGGGTCGAACAGCTCATTCGGCAGATGCTGGCTGAGAAGGGCTACCGTTTCCCCGAGGTCCGGCCCGTTCGGACGCCCCTCTCGGAGACGTCGGTCCGGCTGACGTGGCATATCGACCCCGGCGAGAGTCTCCGGATCGGGCGGGTCATCTTCGACGGCAATCAAGCCTTTTCCGACGATAAACTCCGGGGGGTCGTCCCTATCAAGCCTTCATCGCTGTGGGCTCGCATCACGGGTAAGGACAAGTATGACCCTCAGAAGATCGAGAAGAGTCAGGAAGCGCTTCAGAACTTTTATTATGACCACGGGTACCTGGACTTTCGGGTCGGGGAACCGAGGGTCGAGGCCTATACGGGCCGATCCTGGTGGAACGGGGCCCCGGTCCGTCGCCTGCAGGTCGTATTCCCCGTGAGTGAGGGTCCGCCGTATCGTGTCGGGGAAGTTCGCCTGACCGGCGTGCAGGCCTTTTCCGAAACGGACCTCAAGAAGTTCCTCCGCTTCCGGTCTGGTCAATGGTTCCGACAGAGTGCCTTTCGCAAGAGCCTCCAAGATATCCAGGCCGCCTACGGTGAGAAGGGATACCTCTTTGTCGGAATCTATCCGGACCTCCAGCCCCGCGTGGAAGACGGGACCCACTCCGTGGACGTGAATCTACAGGTCCAGGAAGGAAAGCCCCAAATCGTGCGCCGTCTCGAATTCCAGGGCAACACGTACACCCACGACTTGGTCGTGCGTCGGGAGCTGGAGACGCAGGAGGCCCACGTCATCAATACGAAGCTCTTCCGGCGGGACCTCCAGAAGATTTACCGTATGGGGTACTTTGATAAGGTCGAGCCGGACATCCGGCCCGTCGCCGGCCGGGACGACCAGGTCGACGTCATCATCAAGGTCAACGAAAACAAACGGAACCAGATATCGGCCGGTGGTGGGTACAGCCAGCTGGACGGCCTGTTTGGGCAGTTGGGCTTTGCGACCCGGAACCTCTTCGGGACGGGGAAGTCCTTCGACTTCAGCCTCCAGTACGGCAAGCGGATCAAGACGTACTACCTGTCCCTCTTGGACCCCTACTTCCTGAACAGCGACTGGCAGGTCGGTCTCAGCGTATACAACACGTGGAACAACTACTTCATCTATGAACGTCGGGACCGGGGCGGGAGTCTGGTCCTCGGCTGGCCCCTGACGAAGGACCTGGACCTTCGTATCGGGTACAGCTACAGCCAGATTCGGCTCGAAAACGTGGACCCCCGACTTTTGGCCCGCGGGCTTCTGGGGTTTCGTCCAGAGGACCTGACCCGGGCCCGGGACGACAGCCGCGTGACGCCTCAGCTCATTTACAATTCGCTGGGCGACCCCCTGGACCCGACGGAGGGGATTTACGCTACGGCGGCGGTGGCCTATGCGGGCGGCCCTTTAGGCGGGAATGTCTATATCGTGGCGCCCTCGTTCCGGTGGCGGCAGTACTTCAAGGTCAACCGATGGTCCCATCGATTTGCTTACAACGTCGAGCTTGGCTGGGTCACCGGGTACGGCGGCCGGCCCGTGCCCTTCTATGAGCGGTTCTTCCTGGGGGGCGACTTCACGATCCGGGGCTACGACTTCCGGACGGTCGGGCCCATCGACCCCCAGGTCAGTACCCGTTATACCGTCGGTGGGACCAAGTACGCCCTCTTCAATCTGGAATACATCGTGCCCGTGGGGGAGTCGCCCCTTCGGTTGGTGGCGTTTTGGGACGGCGGCAACGCCTACGCCCCGGGGGAGGCCCTCGACCCCCTCAAGTTCCGCTTTTCGACGGGCCTGGAGCTCCGGATCGTGATCCCGATGCTCATGCAACCGATCCGGTTTATCTTTGCCCGGAACTGGAATCGGGGCCCCGTTCAGGCCCCGGCGTGGAACTTCCGTTTCGGCTTCGGCCTCAACTTTTGAGGCCCGACTTTAAGGGAGGGGGCGGTAGGGTCGCCCCGGCCCGTTGGGGAGGAGATGAACCGGCTATATAATGGGAGGCCCCTATTCTGTCCCTGGCGGGGTGAATCCCAACCGGCGTGCGGAAGGAGGGCTCATCCCTGCCGGGACGGCGGTCCTGGGCGGTGGACCCAGGTCGATTTTGTCCAGGAGGTGATTTGTATGTATACGGCAAAGAAGCTCCGAGGGCCATCTATCGTTTTATTCTTACTCCTGTCGTCGTGGCTTCGGGCCCAGCAGCCGGCGCCGCCGCCCCCGGGCGGCACGCGGGTCGCCGTCATCGACCTCCAGCGGATCGTCCAGGAGTCGGTCGTCGGTCAGCGGCTCCAGAAGGAGATCCAGGCCTTTCAGGAGAAGCAGCAACAGGAGCTCCGGAAGAAGGAGGCCGAGCTTCGTCAGCTCAACCAGAAGCTCCAGGAGCAGGCGGCCGTGCTGGCGCCGGACGCCCTCCGGGACTTGCAGGCCAAACTTCGGGACAAACAGCGGGAGATCGACCGATTCCGGGAGGACGCCGTCGCTGAACTTCAGGAGAAGATCGAGGACGCCCAGGCTCAGCTGGAGAATCAGGTCCGGCCCGTCATCGCCGAGGTCGCCCGTGAAAAGGGCTTCGACGTCGTCTTGAACCCGGCGGCCGTCGTGTTCGCCAGCCGGGCGGTGGACATCACCGACGACGTCATCAAGCGGTTTAACGCCAAGGCTACCCAGCCGACCAAGACTCCGTGACCGGGGTGGGCTCTTCGATGTGGGTGAAGCCGGAAGTCACGGCCGCGTGGGTCACCCTGGACACCCATCAGATCCAGGCCCTGTTACCCCACCGGTATCCCTTCTTGATGGTCGACCGGGCGTTTCTACACCCGGACCGATGGGAGGCCTTGGGGTTGAAGGGCGTCACCTACAATGAGCCCTTCTTCCCGGGCCATTTCCCGCAGGAGCCGATTTTGCCAGGGGTCCTGATGGTCGAGGCCATCGCCCAAGTGGCGGCCCTGACGGTCTTGTGGCGTCACCCCGAGGCCCGGCATCGACCCATTTATCTGCTGGGGATCGAACAGGCCCGGTTCCGGCAGAAAGTCGTGCCGGGTCATCTCTTGGAAGTCCATGCGTGGCTGGAGCGCCAGCGGGGCGTATTTGTGTGGTTCAAGGGCGTCGTATGGGTCGGGGATCAAGTCGTCGCCGAGGCCCGTCTCTCGACGGGTACACCGGTTATCGCTGAGGGGAGGGATGGGAGT
>JAUQPV010000061.1:0-4852 GCA_030550225.1 Acidobacteriota bacterium
GATCCGGCCGGTCACCGACCGGACGGTCTCCGGGTCTGCTTCCGTCAGCTTCCGCAGGAGCGCCATCATGGGATGGTCCATGTCAGAGTGTAACATGGAGTGGAATTGTTCGATTGTCATGACGTGGGTCATGGTCCACCTCCTTGTAGGGATAGAGTATGCCCGCTATATTTCGGGACTTTTCGGGATCGAGACGCGATGCGGACTCTGCGGCGATCCAACGGATCACTATGCGGGAATACACCCATCCCTATCGAGTGGGACCGACGTTTCCTGACCCAAGGCCCTTATGAGAACACAGGCCCGAGGCCCGCAGGCCCAAGGCCTGCGCTCCAAGACTGACGGAAACGGAACCTCACGGATAGCAGGAAGGGAAAGAGCGACTCTCTCGGGAATACCCCAGCCCTTACCCCTACGATGGGAGCCACTCTTGCGGGAGGATACGCCGCAATACAGACCGTATTTCGGTGCTCGGCCTTGGGCGTCTGGTAGACGCCTCATCTCCCAGTACCGAACACCCACCGCCGAACACCGGATATATTACCCAAATGCCCCGGCTTTAGCAAGCGCGCTCCGTGTCCTCCTCCGAAAACATCGGGGGTCCAGGAGCGCCCCTCACCTCTTCCGGGGGCCCTATCCCTACTGCAATTCGCCATCCGCCATTTCATCCGAACCTAATCCTACCGATAAAAGAAAGGGGAGATGGGTATCTATGATCCCATCTCCCCTTCGTTTCCCAACACCCAACGCCGAACACCCCGGTTGACTACCCAATTCCCGAACTGCCGAACGCCTTTTCTCTTCTGGTGCCGGGGGACGGAATCGAACCGCCGACACGAGGATTTTCAGTCCTCTGCTCTACCGACTGAGCTACCCCGGCCGTGGCCTCGAAATGCTGAGGGTGTTTGGCCTTGGGTCCTGAGGGACCTCGGATACCCGAAGGCCCTCATCTTACCCTCTCCCACGGGGAGAGGCTTTTGTAAGTTTTGGTGGAGCTGAGGGGATTCGAACCCCCGACCTCGTGAATGCCATTCACGCGCGCTCCCAACTGCGCCACAGCCCCACCGTAGCTACATCCTAATAATAAGCCGGGTCGGCGGCGGGTGTCAACTGAATCGATAGGGCAGTAAGGCGGTAAGTGTGCAGACGGGCAAGGCGGCCCTATTACCCACTGCCCATTCGCTTATTTCTCGATGGGCGTCCCGATGACGTTGCCCCACTCGGTCCAAGAGCCGTCGTAGTTGAGGACGACCGGGTAGCCGAGCAGGTACTTCAGGACGAACCACGTGTGGGACGAACGCTCGCCGATACGGCAGTAGGTGATGACCGTCTTGTCGGGCGTCACGCCCTGGGATTCATAGAGTTTCCGGAGCTCTTCGGCGGGCTTAAAGGTGTCGTCGTCTCGGACGGCCTGGGCCCACGGGATGTTGACGGCGCCTGGGATGTGGCCGCCCCGCTGGGCCGCCTCGGTCGGATACTCGGGCGGGGCCGTGATCTCGCCCTTGTATTCGGCCGGCGACCGCACGTCTACGAGGGCGATGTCCGGACGGTTCAGGGACCGGTAGACCTCGTCGAAGGTGGCCCGCAGGCCGAGGTCGATCCCCCGGGCCCTGTAAGCCGTCTGGGGATACGAGGGCGCCTCCTCCGTCAGGGGCCGTTTTTCCTCGATCCACTTCTTGCGTCCGCCGTCCATCAGGCGGACGTCGGGATGCCCGTACAGTTTGTAGACCCAGAAGGCAAAGGTCGCAAACCAGTTTCTGTAATCCCCATACAGGACGACCGTCGTGTCGGGTGCGATGCCGAGCCGGCTGTTAAGGGCCTCGAAGGCGTCCTTCGAGAGAATGTCCCGGCGGACGGGGTCGTTGATGTCCTTCTTCCAGTCGACGAGGACCGCCCCTGGGACGTGGCCTAAATCGTAGGCCGCGCTGGGGTCGTAGTCGACCTCCACGATGCGGACTTTCGGGTCCTGGAGGTGCTGGGCGACCCAGTCGGTCGAGACCAGCACGTCGGGATAGGCGTAGCCGCTCATGGGCCAACCTCCATGAGGTGAATTTCGGCCCTCACGGGTGTCTGACAGGATGAAGTCCCGGCCCTTCAGGGGCGGCGTTTAGCGGGAACTCGTCGGGACGCTGGGAACCCGTGAGTCACGAAGGGGGCGGTGCTCCCTTCTCCAGGTAGATGTGGGTCTGCGGGTCGGCCGACTCGACGGCCAAGACCCGATGGCCGTAACGGGACGCCCACCGAGTAATGGTGAAGACTTGTTCGTACGTATAGGCGATGACGTGGAGGACTTGACCCGCCTGGAGGCGAGCCAGGGCATTGCGGACCCGGTCCATGGGGCTATCCCCACAGGTATCGCCACTCCCCAGCAGGTCGAGGGACAGGTCCGCCGCCGGCGTGACCCCCACGGATTACCCACCTCCTGGCCAAACGGGAGCTTGAAACGGGCGGGACGGCTTTTCAGGGAGGATCGCAAAAAAGGAAGTTAAGTAGGGGTGGACTTTCGTCCACCCCTACATCCAACTGCCCACTGCCTTTCAAGTTTAATTATAGGCCCCAGGTGGGCCGGGGGCAAGCCCCCGCTCCGTCCAGCGGGGTCCTCGGGTCTCGGGGGAAATCGTAGACCCCAGGACGGCTTCGGCCCCGGTAAAATCCCGGGACCCATCGATTGTTGACGCCATGCGGGACGAGGCCTAATATGGAAAAGGCGGCGGCATAGCTCAACGGGCAGAGCATGCGGCTCATATCCGCAGGGTTGGGGGTTCGAGTCCCTCTGCCGCCACCATTCCATAATGGCCTAACGGCGTGCCGAGGGGACGTCAGTCCGACCTATAGGCCAGAGGCCTGTGCCCCTAAGTCGACGACGAGCCATCTCAAAAAACCTTCTCCCTGGGAGAGAGGGTGGGGTGAGGGCCCTCATCGCATTAGGACGGTAGAGGCGGCGCAATTCACCCCTCTCCATCGTTCCCTGCTTGACCCTGAAGCCCTGGGGATAATTCCCTTCCCCTCTTTCCAATTCCGTATGGACTCGGTATCTTAACATAGCTGTTCGGCTCGGGAGGACCCGATCAAATCGGCTTTTCCGACTCTTCGGGAAGGACGATTTTTTGAAGGGACGGAGGGACGAAGGAACGAAGGGACGAGCGACGGTCTTGGGCCGACAGGCAGGTCGGGATCATCTATTCCGGCCCTTTGAAATACCGTGTTTCCCGGGCGATGGGAAAGGCCGTCCCGACGTCATGCTCACGGGCCGGATGGCTATGTTAGGGATCATGGGGCCATGAGCTATACCTATGAGCCGACCGACCCGTCTGCCGCCTGCCTATGATGGAACGGCTGTGGAAGCGGTTCGTACGGAACTTACGCCGGTGTCGGGTCCAGCCGGGCGTCCCCCTCGTCGTCGCCGTCAGCGGGGGGCCGGATTCGACGGCCCTGGCCCATCTCCTGCATCGGTGGGCGCAGGCGACGGCGACACCCCTCGCGTTAGCCCACTATATTCATGCCTGGCCGCCGACGGGCGCCTGGGAGGCCGCTTATGCGGAGGGCCTGGCGCAGGCGCTGGGGCGGCCTTTCGTCGTCGGCCGGTCGTCCCGGGGACTCTCGGATCGACCCATCCCGGAGGCCGAACTCCGCCGAGAGCGGATGCAGTTTCTGGTCGAGACGGTCCGTCAGGTCGGGGCCCAGGGGATCGCCTTAGGGCATCATCGGGACGACCAGGTCGAGACCTTTCTGCTTCGGCTCTTACGGGGTTCGGGACCTTACGGACTGGCCGGGATGCGGTGGCGTCAACCCTTTCAGGGGACCTTCCTGTTCCGGCCTCTCCTGAACGTTCCCCGGGCGGTCCTGCGGCGTTACATTCACGCCGTCGGCCTTCACGCCTTCGAAGACCCCTCAAACGAGGACGTGAGCCGCCTGCGCAATTGGGTCCGCCACCGGCTCCTGCCCTGGATGGAGGCCGCCGAACCCCACGTGCGGGTCCGGATATTTCGTCTCACGCGGTGGCTCGACCAAGACCAGCGGGCACTGGCTACCGTCGTACGCCGCCGACTTCGGGAACGGCCGCCCCCCTGGGACCTGGGCGAATGGTGTCGTCTTCCTCGGTCCTTGCGGGTCGTCTGGCTGAGGGAAGCTTATCGGGACTTGCGGCCGGGTCGGCCCCTGGGGCTTCGGCTCATCCGGGCCGTCATCCGCTGGCTCCGGCGGCCCGGCGGTCATGGCCGGATTCGCCTACCCCAGGGTGTCGTCGTGTGGAAGGATGGCCCGGCGTGGGGTCTGGAGGCGGTCTCGGCGGCACCGGCGCTCCCGGCTGACTGGGCCGTGCCGTGGGACGGGGAGGGGACTTACACGGACGGCGTCGGCCAGCGGTGGGTCTTTGTCCGGAAGCCGTGTTCGTCGACCGTCGACCCGGCCGTCTTTCGGGCGATGGCCGAACGGGGTATCCTGGTAATGGACGCCGAGCGGGTCGTCCCGCCGGGGGTCATTCGCCGACGACGGCCGGGCGACCGCTTTCAGCCCTTGGGGATGGACCGGCCGGTCCGTCTGCGGCGGTTCCTGATCGCCCGGAAAATTCCCTACGGGGTACGGCTTCAGCTCCCTGTCCTGGAGACGGCTTCGGGGATCGCCGCCGTCCTGGGTCTGGCCGTCGCCGAGTGGGCCCGGGTGAGGCCGGAAACCCGATGGCTCTGGGAGGTGCGCCGTGGCGAAGCTTAAAGTCCTTTACACCGAACGGCAGATCCAGGACCGCCTGCAGGAGCTGGCCCAGCAGATCCGGCAGGACTACCAGGACCGGCCCATCACGGCCGTCGTCGTCCTGAAGGGGGCCCTGTTCTTTGCGGCGGACCTGTTGCGCTTG
>JAUQPV010000061.1:4862-11311 GCA_030550225.1 Acidobacteriota bacterium
CTGCTTCCGAACCCCGTCGAAGTCCAGTTCGTGGAGCTCAAGTCCTATGCGGGTACGGAGTCTTCCGGGGACGTGCGGATTCACTACTGGCAGGAGGAGTTTCAGGTCGAGGGCCGGGACGTCCTGATCATCGAGGACATCCTGGACACGGGGATCACGCTGGACTTTCTCGTGCGAAAGGTCGAGCAGATGGGCGCCCGTTCGGTGCGGGTCTGCTGTCTGCTGGAAAAGCCGGCCCGGCGGCGGGTTGCCGTACAGGCCCACTACGTGGGCTTTATCCTGTCGGACGTCTTCGTCGTCGGCTACGGCCTGGACTACGAGGAACGCTATCGGAACCTGCCGTACATCGCTCAACTGGAAGACGGCCCGAGTCCGGCCTAAACTATCAAGAGCTTCACGGACGGAGGTCCCTTCCGTGGCCAACGGTAAGGTCATCGTCTTCTGGATCAGCCTCTTCGCCATCCTGATCGCCCTCTACATGATGACCCTGGGGACGAATGCCCAGGTCAAGCGGCTGAAGTACTCGGAATTCCTCGACATGGTCCAGCGGGGCGAGATCCAGACGATGGTCATCGAGGACCAAGAAGTCCGGGGCCTCCTGATGAACGGTGAGTCTTACTCGGTCGTCGTCCCCCCGTCGACGGAGCTCACGCCCGTCATCGACCTGGCTCGGAAGAACCACATCTCTGTCGAGGCCCGCAAGCAGGGCCGGATGCCCCTGTATTCGATCCTCCTGAACGCTCTGCCCTTCCTGCTTCTGTTTCTGCTGTTGGTCGCCTTCATGCGCCAGATGCAGAGCGGCTCGAATCGGGCCCTGAGCTTCGGGAAGTCCCGGGCCCGCTTGTTCCAGCCCCACCAGGGGAAGGTGACCTTTAACGACGTGGCGGGCATCGAGGAAGTCAAGGAAGAGGTCCAGGAGATCATCGAGTTCCTGAAAAACCCTCAGAAATTCCGCCGTCTCGGCGGACGCATCCCGAAGGGCGTCCTCCTGATCGGGCCGCCCGGGACGGGCAAGACGCTCCTGGCGAAGGCCATCGCCGGTGAGGCGGGCGTGCCGTTTCTGTCCATCAGCGGGTCGGACTTTGTCGAGATGTTCGTCGGCGTCGGGGCCGCTCGCGTGCGGGACCTCTTCGACCAGGCGAAGAAGCACGCGCCTTGTATCGTCTTCATCGACGAGATTGACGCCGTCGGCCGCCAGCGGGGCGCCGGTATCGGCGGGGGCCACGACGAACGGGAACAGACGCTGAACCAGCTCCTGGTCGAGATGGACGGCTTCGACTCCTCCGAGGGCATTATCATCTGCGCGGCGACGAACCGGCCCGACATCCTGGACCCGGCGCTCCTTCGGCCGGGCCGCTTCGACCGGCGGATTTACGTCCCCCTACCCGACGTGAAGGGCCGGGAGGCCATCCTGCGGGTCCACTGCCGTAACAAACCCCTGGCTGACGACGTGGACCTCGGACGACTGGCCCGGGGTACGCCCGGCTTTTCGGGGGCCGACCTGGCCAACATGGTCAACGAGGCGGCTCTCATGGCGGCCCGCCGGAATCACAGCAAGATCACGATGCAGGACTTCGAGGACGCCAAAGACAAGGTCATCATGGGCCTCGAGCGGAAGTCCCTGGTCATGAGCGAGGAGGAGAAGCGGCTGACGGCCTATCACGAGTCGGGCCACGCCCTGCTGGCGTACTACCTGCCGCATGCTGACCCGCTTCACAAGGTCACGATCATCCCCCGTGGGGGCGCCCTCGGCGTGACGACCCAACTGCCGGAAGACGACCGGCACAATTACTCCCGGGACTACTTGCTGGACACGATCTGCATCCTCCTGGGCGGTCGGGCCTCGGAGGAGATCTTCATGAAGACCATCACGACAGGCTCGGGCAACGACCTGGAGAAGGCTACCGACCTGGCCCGTCGGATGGTCTGCTACTGGGGTATGTCGGACAAGATCGGACCCATGACAGTCGGTCGTCGGCAGGACGAGATCCTCTTCGGTCGGGACTTCATCCAGCGGGCCGAGTACAGCGAACACATGGCCCAGATCGTGGACGAGGAGGTCCGGCGTATCCTGAACGAGCAGTACGAACGGGCCTGCCGCATCATCGAGGAGCACCGGGACAAGCTGGTCCTGCTGGCCGAGACGCTTCTGGAGCACGAGACCCTCACGGCCGAGGAGGTCCGTCAGCTCTTGGAGACCGGCGAGGTCCGTCAGCCGACCCCCTCGGGGGGGCCACCGCCGACGAAGCCCTCCCCGAGTCCCGAACCCCCAAGGGTCCCGGGCACTTGGAAGCCCGAGCCGGTGATGGGATGAATAGACCGGACGTTCGGCAGTCCGGCAATTCGGCAGGTAGGGGGTAGCAAGGTACGTAGGCGCGACCTGCCGATTCGTCCCTCCGGCCACCCCCTGCCGAATTCCCGAACTGCCGGATGCCCGAATGCCCGACGATGACCGGCCATGCGGGTCTTAGCGTACCGAGATTGGCACACCCAGGTCGTGTGGTGGGTCTTTCGGGTCGACGCCTCGACGTGGCGTCGGTTCCTCCGTTTAGTCCGCCCCCTGATGGAGCAGGCCACCTTGATAGCCACCCACGATCCCTCGCAAGACGCCTATCTCCTGGGCGTGCCGGAGGCCCTTCACGGGACGTTGTTCCAGCAGGTGTACGAGTCCATCCAGCAGGACGAGGTCGGCCGCTTGCACCACGAGTATGACGACATTGAGCCCCTGTGGCACGAGATGCGGGCCCGCTGGGAGGCCCTTCAGGCCGTCGAATTCGTCCTGCCGACCCCACACGGCGACTTGGTCATCGGTCCGGGGCGCCCCCTGTGGATGGGCATCGTCAACCTGACGCCGGACTCCTTTTATCCGGGCAGTCGGGCGCCCGACGTGGACCAGGCCGTCCGACTGGCCTTAGCCCTCTACCAGGAAGGGGCCGACATCATCGACCTGGGCGGTCAAAGCACACGGCCTGGCTCGGAGGACTTGTCGCCGGAGGACGAATGGAAGCGGGTCGAGCCCGTCCTGCAGGCCCTGCGGCCGCTCCTGCCGATTCCCATCAGCATCGACACGTTTTACGCCCGGGTCGCCGACCGGGCCATCCAGATGGGGGCCGACCTCATCAACGACGTGACGGCCGGGACGTACGACCCCGACATGTTCCGGGTCGCCCGTTTCCACGGCGTGCCGATCGTCCTGATGCATTACTACGAACGGATTCGGCCCATGCCGAAGGAGCCCGTTTACGAGAACGTGACCTGGGACGTCGTTCGATTCCTTCGACAGCGCATCGAAGCGGCTCTTCAAGCAGGCGTCCGCCTCGAGCAAATCGTCGTGGACCCGGGGATCGGCTTTGGGAAGAAGCCGGAACACAACCTCCAGCTCATTCGCCACGTAGGCCTTCTCCAGAGCTTGGGCCGTCCGATCCTGGTCGGGCCTTCCCGGAAGTCCTTTATGGCCTACGCCCATGCGGGTGGGCCGGAGGACCGGCTGGAGGGCACCCTGGCGGCTTGCGTGTGGGCTTGGATGGCGGGGGCCCGGATCTTTCGGGTCCATGACGTCTGGCCCCTTCGGAAGGGCCTGGCCGTGTGGCTGGCGATCCAGCGGGCCCGGTATGACCCCTCGATGCCTTGGAACCTGCGGGGATGGCTGTGACGTGGGCGGACGTGCTCGACATTCTCCTCATCGCCTTCCTGGTCTATCAGCTCCTACTGATGCTGAAGGGGACCCGGGCCATCCCGATGGGCTTGGGGCTGTTCACCCTCTGGTTCATTTACGTGGCCGCCGAGCGGTTGAAGCTCCAGACCGTCTACTGGCTGATGAACAACGTCCTGTCGGCCTTCATCCTCATCTTTGTCATCCTCTTTCAGGACGAACTGCGGCGCTTCCTGACGGGCCTGACCCATTGGGTGGCCTGGCTCCCCCGGCGGGGTAGGCCAGACCCGGCGTTGGAGGAGGTCCTGCTGGCCGTGCGCACGCTGGCCGATCGACGGATGGGAGCCCTCATCGCCCTCCAGCAGACGGTCGGCCTTCGACCTTACGTCGAGACGGGGGTCGCCCTGGACGCCCGGGTCTCCTACGACTTGCTGTTGTCGCTCTTCCATCGGGACAGCCCCCTCCACGACGGGGCCGTCATCATCCAGGGGGACCGCATCGCGGCGGCCTCGTGCTACCTACCGCTGTCGACAAATCCCTATATCGTACGGCCTCTGGGGTCCCGTCACCGGGCTGCCGTCGGCCTTTCGGAGGAAAGTGACGCCATCGTGATCGTCGTCTCGGAGGAGACGGGCCAGATCAGCTTAGCCCACCGGGGTCAAATCCGGATGGGCCTCTCGATCCCCCAGCTCCGGGCCCTGATCGAGGCCCTCCAGGCGGGCCAGGACCTGGGCACGGCCGTCCGGCGGGCTCACGTCCCGACGGAAGAAGCGCCGTGAGGAGTGAAGCATGGGGAATGGATCCTTCCTCATGCCTCATTCCTCATTCTGAACTCAAGACATGCGGTGGTTTCGCTGGGTCGCAACAGCCGTCACGCGGAACTGGTCCCTCAAGTTGGTCGCCCTGGTCACCGCTGTCGGCCTGTGGTGGGGCGTCAACCGTCAGAACGTCGTCGAGCGAATCCTGGACGTCCCCGTCCAGTATCAGATGGGGAACGCCCGCATGGTCGTCCTGCGGGGGCCCCAACGGGTCCAGTTGACCGTGCAGGGACCGGCGTCGGTCGTCCGGGCTCTGACGCCAGACCAGTTCCTCCTCTCCATCGCCCTGGACCGTCTCGAACCGGGCGAGCGTATCGTCCACCTGGCCCCGGACATGGTCCAGCACCGGGTCCCTCGGATTCATATCTCCCGTATTCGGCCGGCCCAGGTGACCCTGCTCTTAGACGCCCTGACGACCAAGTCCGTGCCGGTCCAGCCTCAGTTCGTCGGCACGCCGGCCCCGGGCTTCCGGCTGACCCAGGTGACGACCGAGCCGACGACGGTGACGGCCGAGGGGCCCGCCTCCTTGGCAGACCGGGTCCACGCGGCCCTGACGGAGCCCGTCAATATCCACATGCGGACGCAGAGCCTCCAGACGACGGTCCAGGTCGGCGTCGACTCGCCTGAATGGCGGGTCGTCGAGCCTCGGGAGGTCCGGGTCGCCGTCCAGATCGAGGAGGTCACCGAAGTCGTACGCCTGCGCTTGCCCGTTAAGGCCGTCGGTCTCCCGGCCGGCTGGACGTTCACGCCCCAGCAGGTCGAGGGCACGTTCTGGGTGCCCCGCTCGAAGCAGGCCCTGCTTGAAAGTGATCCGCCGCGGGTCGTCGCCCACTGGGCGGGAGATACCCCCCAGCGGGGGGAGGTCATAACGTTGACCGTCGAATGGCCGGAAGCCCTCCAGGGGGCCATCGCCCGCTGGCGTCTCCAGCCGGATGCCGTCCGCCTGGTCTCCCGCCGGCGGAGATGAGGCAATAAGGCAGTAGGGAAAGGGGGTGTAACTTCCTGACAGCGTGATGAGGCAGTCCATAGAAACCAATCACGAATAGCAGATGTCGAATAGTGAACGGCGGGATTCCCGAGCGATGGAAAAGGTCGTCCTGACGACATTCTCATGGGCCGAACGGCTCTGTTTTTACGGTGGCGCAGGCCAGAGGCCTGTGGTCGACGGGACGTTGGCCCCTATGAATCGCCTTATCACGTCATCCCGATGTCAGGGTAGGGGCATGGTATGCTACGCCCTTACCCACGCGCTCTTCCCAGGCAGTGGCTAAGGCTGATTTCATCCCCGCCCGGCTGAACGACTCTGCCCCTGCCTTACTGCCTTATTGCCTATCGGAGAGGAGGTCATGGTCTCTCACATCAGCGCCTTAGTCGCCGACGTCCCGACGGAAGACAGCCTCTATGAGCAGACGATGAAGCGCTTCGACCGAGCGGCCGAGCTCCTCCGCATCGACCCCAGCCTGTACCGCATCATCCGCCATCCCCAGATCGAGGTCACCATCTACATTCCGGTCCAGATGGACAGCGGTCGTTTCGAGGTCTTCGTCGGCTACCGGGTTCATCACAGTACGGCCCGGGGGCCCGCCAAGGGCGGTATCCGGTACGCCCCGGACGTGACGCTCGACGAAGTTCGAGCCCTGGCCGCCTGGATGACGATGAAGTGTGCCATCGTCAACATCCCCTTCGGGGGTGCCAAGGGCGGCGTCCGATGCAATCCGGCGGAGCTCTCGACGGGCGAGCTCGAACGCCTGACCCGTCGGTACACGGCCGAGCTCCTGGAGATCCTCGGTCCCGACAAGGACGTCCCGGCCCCCGACATCAATACCGATGAACAGGTCATGGCCTGGATCATGGATACCTACTCGATGCACGTCCGCCGGACCGAGCCGGCCGTCGTGACGGGCAAGCCCCTGTCCATCGGGGGCTCCCGCGGGCGGGCCGAAGCGACGGGCCGGGGCCTGGCCATCATGGCCCAGATG
>JAUQPV010000062.1 GCA_030550225.1 Acidobacteriota bacterium
ACGTCGGACTCCATCGCCGCCTGGGTCGCCCTCCGGTTGAAGGCCCGGCGGCTGGTCCTCCTCAAGGACGTGGACGGCCTCTTCGACGGCGACCCGGTGCAGGACCCGGCGGCCGGACTGGTCGAAGAAATAACGGTGGCTGAATTGGCCAAGCGCCGTCCGACAGGTCGGCTCGGCGGCGTGGACGATTACTTGCCCCGCCTCTTGGCCGAGGCTCCGTTCGAGACCTGGGTCGTCAACGGTCGGGTGCCGGACCGGCTGGCCGAGCTGTTCGAGACGGGTCGGACGGTGGGGACCCACATCCGACCCGCGGCCTCCGGACGGTTGCGGGGGTCGGGCCGAAAGGGGTAAAATGAACTTCGGGATTCGGTGTCAGGTGTTCGGCGTTCGTAGGGGCGAGGTTGGAAACCCGCCCCTACCACGGATGCCGGCATGATGGCCGACTCCACGAAGATGACACCTGACTGCCGGTTCCGAAGGATGACACCGCCACGAGTGGCGGTTCTCTGAGGTTGACACCGGGATAACTCCCGGTGTTCCGGGATGGACGCCGCCGTCACCGGCGGTGCCAGGAGAGGGGGGTGCCGGGATACTCCGGCGTCCCGAAGTATCACATAACAGTACCATTTCCCTTTCCCTCCAGGGGTGAAAGGGCCGGTCGCCCCTCCGACCGAAGACGTGATCGGGATTTGATACGTGCCTGTCGCCGAAGATCAGGGCGTCTTGTCGCCCGAAGGCGTCCCTGTCCTGCTGGTCGACGACGAGCCGGCCAGTCTGCGAGCCTTGGTATCGGCCCTTCGGGGCCTCAACCTCCGCGTGGTGAAGGCCCGCTCGGGCGCCGAAGCCATCCGCCAGATTCAGACGACCGACTTCGCCGTCGTCGTTTTGGACGTCGAGCTCCCCGACCTCGACGGCTTCAAGGTCGCCGCTTGGGTCCGTCAACGGGAGTCGTCCCGTCGGACGCCCATCGTCTTCCTGACGGCGACCCGCCCCAAGCGGAAGTCTCTACTTCAGGGCTATCAGGCCGGGGCCGTGGACTATCTCGTGAAACCCGTCGTCCCGGCGGTCTTGCGGTCAAAGGTCGCCGTTTTCGTCGAGCTCTTTCGGGCCCGCCGGGAGCTTGAGCGCTTGAACGAAGCCCTCCGCCAGCGGGTGGCCCGCCAGGACGCCGCCCTCCTGGACTGGGAGGCGAGCTTCCGTCTGCTGTTTTACAACAGCCCCCTTCCCATGTGGCTCTTCGACCGGGAGACCCTGGCGTTCCTGGACGTCAACGAGGCGGCTGTCGCCCGCTACGGCTACAGCCGGGATGAGTTTCTGCAAATGCGCATCACGGACATCCGGCCCCCGGAGGACGTCCCCCGCCTGATGGCATACCTGGCGGCAGGACGGCCGTCGCTCCGACAGGCCGGCGAGTGGCGACATCTCCGGAAGGACGGCTCGATCCTTTACGTCGAGGTCACGACGCATGAACTGGAGTTTCAGGGCCGTCCGGCGGCCCTCGTCGTCGTCCACGACGTCACCGACCGGAAGCGGGTCGAGACGGGGCTCCGGGAGTCGGAAGCCAAGTTCCGGAGCCTCGCCGAGCAAGCCCTCGTCGGGGTCTACCTGATTCAGGACGGTGTGTTCCGATATGTGAACCCCCGGATGGCCGAGATCTTCGGTTACACCGTGGATGAACTCATCGACCGCCGGGGCCCTCGGGACTTGACCCATCCGGAGGACTGGCCCATCGTGCAGGAAAACCTCCGGAAGCGGCTGACCGGCGAGGTCCAGTCGATTCACTACGGATTTCGGGGCGTCGCCAAGGACGGGCGTGTCCTCGACATCGAGGTCTACGGGACCCGGACCCTGTTTCAGGGCCGGCCGGCCGTCATCGGGACCCTCCTGGACGTCACGGAACGCAAGCGGACGGAGGCGGAGATCCGCCTCTTTCAATCCGTCACGCAGGCCGTCGGCGAAGCCCCTGACTTCCAGACGGCGCTCCACGCCGTGCTCCGTGGGATATGCCAGGCGACGGGCTGGGACTACGGGGAGGTGTGGGTCCCGACGCCGGACGGGACGGCCCTCGAGTGCGCCCCGGTCTGGTGCGACCGGACGCAGACGCTTCATGGATTCCACGAAGCCTCCCAGGCCTTTACCTTTCCGCCCGGCGTGGGGCTTCCCGGGAGAGTCTGGGCGTTAAAACGACCTGTCTGGGTACGGGACGTCACTAAGGACCCAAATTTCCCGCGAGCTCCTTTCGCGATGCAATTCGGGCTGAGGGCCGCCGTCGGGATTCCCATCCTGGCCGACCAAGAAGTCATCGCCGTCATGGAATTCTTCGTATTCGAGGACCGACCGGAAGACGAGCGGCTGGTCCAGACGATCTCGACCCTCGCGACCCAACTGGGCCTCCTATTTCAACGGAAGCGGGCGGAGGAGGAGCTCCGGCGGCTCAACGAAGAGTTGGAACGGCGGGTTCAGGAGCGGACGGCCCAGTTGGAGGCCGCCAACCGGGAGCTGGAGGCTTTTTCGTATTCGGTATCTCATGACTTGCGGGCACCCCTCCGGGCCATCGACGGCTTCTCCCGCGTGCTCCTGGAGGACTACGCCGACCGTCTGGACGAGGAGGGCCGTCGGGTCCTCGGGATCATCCGGGAGAGCACTCATCAGATGGGCCGGCTCATCGACGACCTGCTGGCCTTTTCCCGCCTGGCCCGGGCCTCGATGGCCGTGTCGGAGGTCGACATGGACGCGCTCGTCCGGAACGTGTGGGCCGAGGTCGTCGCCGCCGAGCCGGGCCGGACGGTCGACCTGCGGGTCCAGTCGCTCCCACCCGCCCGGGCCGACCGGGCGATGGTCCGGCAGGTCTGGGCGAACCTCCTGTCGAACGCCCTGAAGTTCACGCGTCCCCGGCCCGTGGCGGTCATCGAGGTCGGCGGCCGGGTCGAGGGGGACGAAGCCGTCTACTATGTACGGGACAACGGGGTCGGTTTCGACATGCGCTACGCCGATAAGCTGTTTGGGGTCTTCCAGCGGCTCCATCGGGTGGACGAATTCGAGGGAACAGGCGTCGGCTTGGCCATCGTCCGGCGGGTCGTCCACCGGCATGGCGGACGGGTCTGGGCCGAGGGTCAGGTCGACGGGGGCGCCACGTTCTACTTTACGCTCCCCGGGACGGGGAGTTCGGCAACTTGAGAGTCCGGCGATTCGGGAGTTCAGGAGCTCGGCAGTTCGGTATTGCTCAGGGAAAAGGCGGGGGATAGCCCATCGACTTTCCCATAAAAGCGCCGGTCTTACTGCCCTATTGCCTACCCGATGGGCGCGTTTCGGTCGCCCATCGGCCGTAGGGGGATCTTCGGAACGCCGGGAGTCATCCCGGCGTCCTCCGTCTTGGCGGCGTCGGAAAACGCCGAGCGCCCGCAGTCATGCGGGCGTCTCCAAACCCCCACATCGGGTTTGCCTGACTCTGCCCTTGGAGAGGGGATCAGGATGGACCTTCGGGACGTAGAAATCCTCCTGGTCGAGGACGATCCCCACGACGTCGAGCTGACGCTCCGGGCGCTCCGGAAGCACAACCTGGCCAATCGGGTCTACGTCGTCCGGGACGGGGCCGAGGCCCTGGACTTCATCTTCGGCACCGGCGCCTATACTGAACGGCAGGTTACCGACCGACCGAAGGTGGTGCTCCTGGACCTGAGGCTTCCTAAGGTGAACGGTCTGGAAGTCCTCCGGGCCATTCGGTCCGACGAACGGACGAGAACCATCCCGGTCGTCGTCCTGACGTCCTCCCGGGAGGAACAAGACATCGTCGAGAGCTACCGCCTGGGCGTGAACAGCTACGTCGTCAAGCCCGTCGACTTCGAGAAGTTCGTCCAGGCCGTCGCCGAGCTGGGTCTGTACTGGCTCCTCCTCAACGAGCCACCCCGGCAGTAGAGCTTGAAGATTGCGAATTGCGCATTGGGACGGTAGGGCTAACGACAGCTCATGGCTCATAACGGATGGCCGAATTCGCTTATGGCCACGACCCATGAGCCGATAGGAGCCTAAGCCATGTGCCAAAACCATAAGGCCGAGCCTCCGGGGTTTTCCTGGCCCACAATCCGCAATTCGCAATTCTTCTTGCATTCACGGCTCGGGTGAGACGGGAGGAGTGGGATGGATCGTCCTTTGCGGATCCTCATCCTTGAGGACGTTCCGATGGATGCCGAGCTCATCGAGCGGGAGCTCCGCCGAGCGGGCCTCGCGTTCACCAGCCGGCGGGTCGATACGGAGACCGATTTCCGGGCGGCTCTGGACGACTTCGAGCCGGACGTGATCTTGGCCGACTACAGCTTACCCCAGTTTACCGCCATGGAGGCCCTTCGCATCCTCCGGGACCGAGCGTCCGACGTACCCCTCATCCTCGTGACGGGCTCGCAGGGTGAGGAGGTCGCCGTCGAGTGCATCAAGGCGGGGGCCGCCGACTACATCCTGAAGTCCAGCCTGACCCGCTTGCCGACGGCTGTCCAGAACGCCCTGGAGCGGTGGGAGCTCGAGCGGGCCCGCCGGCGGGCCGAAGAAGAGCTTCGATATCAGTTCATTCGCACGCATCTGCTGAATCAGATCGTCCGCGCCATCGCCGAGCGGCAAGACGTGCGGAGCATCCTGGAGGTCACACTTCAATACCTGGAAGAGCAGATGCCCGTCGACTATGCTGGCATGGGTCGCTACGATGCGGCGGCTCGAGCGTTTCAGGTCCTCCATACGGGTCCCCGGAGCCGACCCCTGGCCGAGGTCCTGGGGCTCATCCCAGGAATGATGGTCCCCATCGACCAGATGCCTTATCTTCAAGGTCCTCTCCAAGAGTCGAAAGAGTCGATTTTGTATGTCCCCGACCTGCCGATGGACACGCCCATGCGGCAGAAGTTGGTCCAAGCCGGGATCCACTCGGCGGTTGCTGTTCCCCTGCGCATCGAGGGACACCTCTTTGGTGTCTTAGCCGTCTTCCGTCGGACTGCCTACGGCTTCAGCCCGGCAGACCTAAGCTTCCTGCAGGCCCTGGGCGAACACGTCGCCCTGGCCGTCCAGCACGCCCGGGTCCTGGAAGACTTACAGCGGGCCTACGAGGACCTGCGGCAGACCCAGCGGGCCGTCATGCAACAGGAGCGTCTCCGGGCCTTGGGTCAGATGGCCAGCGGGATCGTCCACGACATCAACAACGCCCTGTCGCCCATCCTGGGCTACGTCGAGCTCCTGCTGGAGACAGAGCCGGACCTGAACGAGCGGGTCCGGCGCCAGCTCGAGGTCATCAAGACGGCCGCCGCCGACATCGCCCACATCGTGACCAGGATCCGGGAGTTCTACCGCTCCCGGGGGGCCGACGAGCCGTTGTTCCCGGTCGACCTGAACCGGGTCGTCGAGCAGGCCATCGACCTGACGCGGCCCCGCTGGCGGGACATCCCGCAGGAGCGGGGCGTCGTCATCGAGGTCCGCCCAGAGCTTGAGCCGGGTCTGCCGACGGTCCTGGGCCTGGAGGGGGAGATCCGGGAGGCCCTCGTCAACCTGATCCTGAATGCCGTCGACGCGATGCCCCAGGGCGGCGTCCTCACCATTCGTACGTTCAGGCAGGACGACCGGGTCGTCCTGGAGGTGCGAGACACGGGAGTCGGCATGGACGAGGAGACCCGCCGACGCTGTCTGGAGCCCTTCTTTACGACCAAGGGGAAGGCCGGGACGGGCCTCGGCCTGGCGGTCGTCTACGGCGTCATGCAACGTCACGAGGGCGACATCCAAATCGAGAGCGAGCTCGGGCGGGGGACGGTCGTGCGACTGGTCTTCCCCTTGCCAGCGGAAGGAGCCGGGTCGCCCCGTCCCCAGTTTGAAGAGAGTGGGTCCTTGGATCGGCCCCTGCACGTCCTCGTCATCGACGACGAGCCCCTCCTCCGGGAGCTCATGAGGGAGATGCTTCAAAGAGACGGCCATCAGGTCGAGGTCGCCGACGGCGGCCAGGCCGGGCTGGACGCCTTTCACGAAGCCCTGGCCCGAGGGACGCCCTTTGATATCGTTATCACGGACCTGGGGATGCCCTACGTGGACGGACGGGCCGTCGCCCAGGCTATCAAGCAGGTCGCCCCGACGACACCCGTCGTCCTGATGACCGGTTGGGGGACCCGTCTGAAGGCTGAGGCCCCCGTCCCGCCGACCATCGATTACGTCTTGGAGAAGCCGCCCAAATTCCACGAAGTCCGCCGGGCCCTCCGCCGAGTGATCCGTCTTAAGCACGCCTAACCAAACCCTCTCCCTGCGGGCTCATTACACGACACTTTTCAGAACACCGGCAGTCATGCCGGTGTTCTGAATGGGGGAGGGTACAGCGCGACGAGTGCCATTGGCACGAGCGGTCCGTCTATGGGATAATAGGCCATCCTGCCGGTGGGTATCTCCCGAGGGGGGCATGGTACGATGCGTCAGCAAACATTAGCCATCATCAAGCCGGACGCTGTTCGCCGGGGTCTCGTCGGGGCCATCCTTCAGCGTTTGGAGGAAGAGGGCTTCCGCATCCGGGGCCTCAAGATGGTCCACCTGACGAAAGCTCAGGCCGAGGCCTTCTACGTTGTCCACCGGGAGCGGCCCTTCTACGACAGCCTGACGACTTACATGAGTTCGGGACCCGTCGTCGTCATGGTCCTTGAGCGGGAGGACGCCATCGACTACCTCCGCCAGGTCATGGGAGCGACGGACCCGGCGAAGGCGGCGCCGAACACGATCCGGCGGCTCTACGGGACGAACATCGAGCAGAACGCCATCCACGGGTCCGACTCGCCGGAGTCGGCGGCCTTCGAGATCCCCTTCTTCTTCTCCCGCTGGGAAATCTTTCAGTCGTCGGGAGCGTCTTTATGAGGTCTGTCCATCGTGTCGTCGTCCTGGGCGCTGGCGTCATGGGGCGTCAACTGGCGGCCCTCCTGGCCAACGCCGGCGTGACTGTGGACCTCTTGGACATCGTCCCGCCGGACGCCCCGCCGAACCGCCGTTCGGTCCTGGCCGAGGAGGCCCTCCGTCAGCTTCCTAAGATGGAGCCCTCGCCTATCGTGACCGACGACGTCCTCGGACGCATCCGCCCGGGCAACATCGAGGACGACTGGGACCGCCTCTGGGAGGCCGACTGGGTTCTTGAGGCCGTCGTCGAGCGGCTGGACGTCAAGCGGGCCCTTTTCGAGCGTCTGGATGACTCTCGTCTCCAAGCCCGGTGGGTCACGACGAACACGTCGGGCCTGTCCGTTCACGCCATGGTCGAGGGTCGGAGTGCCTCATTCCAGGCCCGCTTCTTCGGGACGCACTTCTTCAACCCGCCTCGGTACCTGCCCCTCGTCGAGGTCGTCCCCCAGGCCGGCGTCGAGGTCGACCGGATGGAAGAGCTCGCCCGGTGGCTTCGCCAGCGGTTGGGCAAGCGCATCGTCCGGGCCAAGGACACGCCGAACTTCATCGCCAACCGTCTCGGCGTCTTCCAAGTCCTGGTGACCCTTCGGCTGATGGAGTCGTACGGCCTGTCCGTCGAGGAAGTCGATGCCCTGACCGGCCCTCTCCTGGGGCGGCCCCGGACGGCGACGTTTCGGACGCTCGACCTCGTCGGTCTCGACGTCTGGGCCGCCGTCGTCCGGACCATGCAGGAGCGGGCCGTTCGGGACGAGTTCTACGAGTGGTTCCAGGTCCCGGCCTGGGTCCAGACGCTCATCGAGGCCGGCGCCCTCGGTCGAAAGACCCGGAAGGGCATTTACTGGCGGCGGGATTCGGAGCGTCTCGTCTGGGACCCCCGGCTGGGCGACTATCGGTCTGAGAAGACCCCCGCCTGGCCCTGGCTGGAGCGGGTCCAGGAAGAGCCCGAACTGCGTGCCCGCCTGGTCCTCCTGCGGCGCCTGGCTTCCCCCCTGGCCGAATTCGTCGAACGGCTCGTCGCCTACGGATGTATCTATGCGGCCCGGCGGGTCCCTGAGATTGCCGATTCTATCGTGGACGTCGACGGTGCTGTCCGGTGGGGCTTTCAGCACCAACGGGGTCCCTTCCAGACGTGGGACGACCTGGGGGACGACCTCATCCTGAAGTACGTCTCGGAGCTACCGCCGGCCCCCGTACCGGTCTTAGAGCTCCGGCAAAAGCTCGGCGAGCCCCGGTTTTATGCGATCCATGACCGGGACGTCTTCTACCTCGACCTGACCGGCGGACGCTACCAGAAGATGGCGCCGGAAGACTACGAACCCGTCGCCCCCTGGGTCCGGCGGACGACGCCCCGCGTCCTGGGCAACGCCGGGGCGAGCCTCCACGACGTCGGCGACGGCGTCTTCGCCCTCGTGTGGCATCCGGCCCGCAACGCCATCGGGGGGGACATCCTCGAGATGGTCCAGCGGTCCCTCGAATATGTCGAACGGCACGGCCTCGGCCTTGTCATCCTGAGCGCTGGGGAGCACTTCTCCTACGGGGCCAACCTGGCCCTCCTGCTCATGGCCCTCCAGAACCGGGACGTCGCCCAGGTCGACTGGATGGTCCGGACGTTTCAGCACATGACCCGTTCGATCCGACGGGCGCCCTTCCCGGTCGTCGTCTGCACACACGGGATGACCCTGGGCGGTGGCTGTGAGTTCATGCTATACGCCGACCGCGTCGTGGCGGCCGCCGAGTCCTATATCGGGCTCGTCGAACTGGGGGCGGGCCTCATCCCAGCCGGCGGCGGCTGTTGCGAGGTCATCCGTCGGTCCCAGGTGGGTCTCGACTTGCAGGACCGGACGTTCCCGTGGGTCCACTACCTGGACCGCCTGCGGGGGTTCTTCCAGCTCATCGCCCAGGCCAAGGTCAGCCGGAGTGCTCAGGAGGCCCGCCAGTGGGGGTATCTCCGGGACGGCGACGTCATCGTTTGGGACACCGATGCTCGGCTGGCGGTCGCCAAACAGGTCGTCCTGGACCTGGCACCGACGTATGCGCCGCCCGAGGAGACGCCCCTGTGGGTCCTTGGCGCCGACGGCCTAGCCTATCTCCAGATGGCCGTCCACTTATTCCACCGGGGCGGCTACATCACGGACTACGAGCGACATTTAGGGGAGCGCCTCGCATACGTCCTGGCCGGCGGGGACTTACCCCATCCGGCGCAGGTCTCCGTCGATTACATCCTGGACCTGGAGCGGGAGACGTTCCTGTCGCTGTGCAAACAGCCGAAGACATACGAGCGGGCCGCCTACATTCTGGCGTACGGACGCCCACTTCGCAATTAATGCAGGGACCTGCCTTTGGGGAAGTCATGAGTGACGTGCCGCTACGTATCTTGACCCGCCCCCTGAGCTGGCGGGGGGTCGGCCTTCACACAGGCCAGCCGACGACACTGACGCTTCGGCCCCTGTCGCCCGACCAGCGGGAAATCCTTTACCGAGAGGCCAGGTCTCTCTGGCTCCTGCGTCGTCGGACGTCGCATCGGTCCTACGAATGGCCTGTCTCGACCCGGTTTGTCGTCCGGACGGCCCACGCGACGTCCATCGGGGAGAGTCGGGTCCATGTCGCGACCGTCGAGCACGTCCTGGCGGCCCTGATGGGCCTGCGGGTCGGGGGCCTCGTCCTTGAGGTCGACGGCCCGGAGGTACCCATCTTGGACGGAAGCGCCCGACCCTTTGTCGAGGCCCTGCAAGAAAACCTGACCGAGACGGCTGAGCCGTGGCCCTCGGTCGGTCTGCCGGAACCCATCGAAGTGACTTCCGAGTCGGCGTGGGTCCGGGCCGAGCCGGCCGAGCGGCTGACGATCGAGTACACCGTCGAGTTCGGCCACCCGGTCATCGGGCGGCAGACCTGGGTGGGCACCTGGCCGGACGTCGACTTCGGCCAGGACCTGGCCCCGGCCCGGACCTTTGGCTTCCTCCGGCAGGCTGATGAACTTCGGGCCCGGGGCCTCGCCCGAGGGGCCTCGCCCGAGAATACCGTCCTGTTGGACGAGACGACCGTCGTGAACCCGCCCCTCCGGTTTCCCGACGAATTCGTCCGCCATAAGGTCCTGGACCTCCTGGGCGACCTGGCCCTCCTGGGGGGCGGTTGGCCGCGAGCCCGCATCCAAGTCTACCGGGGCGGCCATCGGCTCCACATCGAGCTGGTCCGTCGGTGGGTCACCGTCCAAGAGATGGCCGGGTAGGCAGTTCGGTGTTGGGTATTGGGTGTTGGGTGCTGGGTTTTCGGCATGACGGGGGACGGCCTCGTGTCATTTTTCCCGAGCCAAGCCTTCCTGCTATAATCCTACTATAATCCTAACATGGCCGTTTGGTTCGTAACAGAGCCGTTTGGTTCGTGAAAAGCCTGATGAATTCAGCCTTTCCTATCCTCCGAGAAAGACGATTTTTCAAGCATTCGGCAGATGGGCAGTTCGGCAGTCGGCAGATAGGGCCACGGGACGGGAGAAGTCGTCACCGAGGCCCAAAGTTCCTCTGGATCCCGTATCTCGCATCCCGTATCCCGTATCCTTGAAACATCGTGCTTCCCGGCCGGTGGGCAAGGTTGCTCCGACGCCATTCTCACGGGCCGAACGGCTCTGGTAAGATATAGATCAGCTTTTCCGACCTTCGAGAAATCAGGGTTCGGTGTTGGGTTCTTGGAAAAGGACCTAACACCTAACACCTGACACCCAACACCGGACGCTCATCCAGCATCGTGGACGGCAGGACGGGGTCTGAAAAGAAGCCGTCGACGGGACGAACGGCCGCGAGTCGGTGCCGTCACGCCGTCACGATATCTCGACATCACGGAGCTGAAGATGGGTTTGGCCCGATTTCCCTGGCGTGTCCGGAAGACGCTCCTGCAGGCCGCCTGGCACTACCTGCGGGGCCATGAGGTCGTGCCTTATCTACCGATTCGCCTGTGGGTCGAGCCGACAAGTTACTGCAACCTGCGGTGTGTCATGTGCCCCCAGAGTTTCCCCCGGGCGCACGCGAAGGGGTATATGGACTGGGACCTCTTCCGCAAGATCATCGACGAGGCGGCTGAGTTCGTTTACGACATCAACCTCCACCACACGGGGGAGTCGACCCTACACAAGCGTCTGCCGGACATGATTGCGTATGCCCGCCAGGCCGGCATTTACACCCGGCTTCACTCGAACGGGACCCTCCTCCGGGAGGACCTGGCCCATGCCCTCATCGACGCCGGCCTGGACCTACTGTCCTTCTCCTTTGACGGTTTCGATAAGGAGACGTACGAGTCGATTCGGGTCAACGCCCGCTTCGAGAAGACG
>JAUQPV010000063.1 GCA_030550225.1 Acidobacteriota bacterium
CCCCAGGACGGCCATGTGGTCGAAGATGGCGTGCAGGACGCCGATCTCCCGGACGTTTGGCCGGGCCCGATACAGTAAGGCCCGGAGTTTGGCGATGGCCCGCAGGGGATCGTCGGCCGCCAGGAAGCCCGTGCCCTCCAGGACCATCCGGGCGTGCTGGAGAAAGCCCTCGATGGTCTGGGCCCGGACCCGTTCGGCCACCGGCAGGCCCGCCAGGGCAAACCGGATTTCATAAAGCACGATCGCCACGGCGTGGGAAAGGTTGAAGGATTCCCGGCCCGGCTCGCCGGGAATGTACACGACCCAGTCGCACCGCTGGACCTGCTCGTTCGTCAAGCCGTTGTCCTCTGAGCCAAACACGACGGCGACGAGGCCGTCTGTCTCGAGACCCGCCAGGGCGTGGGCGGCCGTCTGGGGAACCATAAAGGTGATCTTCCGACGGCCGACGCGGCGGGTCGTGGCGATCGCCAGGGTACAGTCCGCCAGGGCGTCCTCGAAGTGGTCGTAGGCGACGGCCGATTCGAGGATCGGACGGCCCTCCATGGCCATCGAGATGGCCCACTCGTCGATGGCCGCCCGGGGCCGCGTCAGACGCAAACGCTCGAACCCCAGGTTCGCCATGACGCGAGCGATGTACCCCAGGTTAATGGGGTAGAGGGGGTTGTCGACGACGACGACAAATTGATCCAACCGCACCATCGGTACCTCTTCGAAAAAGACCATCGGCCATGGACCACGAACTTCAGGCACGGGCGCTGCCGCACTGCCCCACCGTTAACATAGCCGTTTGGGTCGTGAAAATGGGTGTCGAGACGGCCGCTCCCATGGCCGGGAGATACGATTTTTCAAGCAAGGTGCGAGATGCAGGATGCGAGACACGAGATAAGGTGTGCGGATGAGATTACCACTCCTGGCGGTATGAACGATCGGCCTGGAGCTTATCCGTCTATCCCCATCCCGCACCCGTATCCCGCATCCCGTATCTTGCTTGAAGAATCGCCTTTCCCGAAGGGTCGGAGAAGCCGATCTCATCGGGATTCTTACGAACCAAACGACACTGTTAAGGTCCGTGGTCTACGGTCCGTGGTCTTTATAAGGGCCAAAGCTTCCGGTAATTCTCGCACAAGATTTGGCGCCGGACCGACTCGGGCAGGGGGAGGTCCCAGAAGGCCTCGGCATTGGCCCGGATGCCGGGTACGCCGGGCCCCGGCCAGTCCGAGCCGAACAGGACCCGGTCGGCGACCTCGGCCAGGCGGGGGAAGTACTCCAAGAGGGACTTGGGCGGAATCCCGGCGATGTCCAGAAACACGTTCGGATGCCGACGGAGTAAGAAAAACGCCGTGTTCATCCAGAGAGGTCGACCTCCATGGGCCATGATAATTCGCAGGTTCGGGAAGTCGACGGCCACGTCGTCCAGGTAGATGGGGTCCCCAAACCGGTTCCGGGCTCCCGGGAAGATAGACGTTCCCGTATGGACAATCACCGGCACGCCGGCCTCCTGGCAGATGGCGTACAGGGCCTCCAGACTCCGGTTCCCATGCAGATAATCGTTAGGGTACACGAGCTGATGGGGCGGGTGGAGTTTAAAGGCCCGGAGGCCCCGGTCGATCCAGGTCCGCACAAAGTCGGCCGGGTTCGGCGTAAAGCGGGGGTGCAGGGAGCCGACAGCGATGAGCCGGTCCGGGGCGACGGCGCAGAACTTCGTCACGAAGTCGTTGACCTCGTCGGTAAATCCCATGATGTCGGGACTCGAGTAATTGATGAGGGCTATCGCCTGAATCCCCTGGGCGTCCATCCATCGGAGCAGGGCCCGGGGGTCTTGGAGAAACGCTCGGAGAAGCGTCAGCTCGTCGGGCCGCCGCTGGGCCGTCATCGTGGCCTGCACATCCGACCTGAGCATGTCCCACGGCTGGATGTGCACGTGTACGTCGACGATGGGCACGTCCATCGGGCCCGACCTCCCAACGGGCGATAAGAGACGCAACAGGTCCAAAGTCTATAGCCTGGGGTCTGGAGTCTATGGCCCAAGCCTCCTTATGTCATCGCCATTCCCCGAGAGCCGTCAGCCACAGGGCCAGGTTCAGACCGTGAGCGGCGTAACAGCCCACGCAGTGGGCGTGAAGCCGTACACGTAGCAAGTACAGGAGCCAGACCGACGTCAGCAGGCCGGCCGTCGTCAAGACCTGGCGGAGGAGCTGTTGGAAGGGCCCAGCCAGGAGGCTGACGGCTGTCAAGCATCCATAGTAGAGGCCTCCCCAGACGACTGAAGGGAGGCCCAACCACCGGACTTCCGGCCGGAAGGCCAGGACCGGACAGGCCGCTTCACAGGCTTCGACGTGCCGGTGACGGAGGATCTCCTGAACGAACCACGCCCAGTTGACCCATGCCGCACCGAGGAAGACCCACCATAGGTTCACGACCCTAAATCTCCAGGAGTGTCCTGGGGGCGACGAGTTCTCCCTCCGGCCCCAGGACCCCGATGCCAAGCTCGGCACCCGCCTCAGCCACCCCTTTGTACACCCTCACGCCATACACGTAGGGAACCGCCGGTCCCCCGATGCCCTCGGCCCGTAGCCGCTCCCGAAAGGCCGGGTCTCCCAACTTCTCCGACCACCTCCGGACATCTCGCTCATGGAGTCGGAGCTTGGCTTCGACCAGGACGTAGAGCGTCGGCCGGTCCTCCCGCCGGACCCGAAGGACGACGTCGATGTCCCCGTCGAGTTCGACCGCCCAGGGGCCTTCCAGGAGCTCCCATCCCTGGTGCCGGAAGACACCCCAGGCGACGTCCCCGGCCTCCTCTTCGACGGTCGCCCCCACGATGTTGGCGAGTCGTCCGACCTCTCGCTGGGTTTGCTTCTGAGCCTCGGCCAGGGCCTGGACCTGCTGGGCCAATCCATCGACCCGCTCCGTGAGATGCCGGAGGGCCTCCCAGACCCGACGGAACTCCTCAAGCATTTCCGCCCGCAGGGCGTCGACCCGCTGAGCTAAAGCATCGACCCGCTGGGTCAATCCATTGACCTGCCGGGCCAAGGCATCGACCTGCTGGGCCAATCCATCGACCCGCTCCGTGAGATGCCGGAGGGCCTCCCAGACCCGACGGAACTCCTCAAGCATTTCCGCCCGCAGGGCGTCGACCCGCCGCGGCAGGTCTAACAGTTCGTCCGTGAGGACGAGGCGGCGGACCTCCTCCCGGAAGACGGGGTCCTCCCGAAGCCGCCGCAGGAAAGAAGAGTGCATCTTCATGCGTCCTCTCCCCATGCGGGATCGTAACTAAGATGGCTCACGGATCGTCCGTTGTCCAGGCGGGGACAGGTGAAAATTAGGGAAATATGGGAGTGGGGGCTAGAATCTGGGAGGGAAGGAGGGATTTTCATGGAACGGGTAAGGGGCTGGCCCTCCGGGCCCAGGTCAGACCAGTGACCCTCTCGGACATCGAGCAGTACGACCCACATCGGCTTCATTCCAGTAAGGGGAGGGTGAACCACCGGACCCATCCGTCGAGCCATCGGACCGTCCACAGGTAGGCCTGCTCAGTCCACTGGAGCCACCGGTGACGGACGGCCTCCGGCCATTCCCGGCCAAAGACCCGGACCCGCCGTTGGAGATGGACCAGGGGCGTCAAGGCTCGCTGTTCCCAGTCCCGCAAGACCGACCCGAACTGGAGGTAGCGGTGCCAGAGGGCCGTGTCGCCGGGTGCATGGGGGAGGTCCCGCAAGACCTCGGCGTAGGCCTGGACTTGTTCGCCCCAGGGCCGAAAGACCAGGAACCACGCCTTCAAGTCCGGCCAAACCTCGACGACCCGCATGTCCGGGTCGGCGAAGGCCCCGATCAGCCAGCGGAATTCCAACATGCGGGCCCGCCAGGCGAAGAGGTCCCGGACCCAATCCCCCTGAGCTCGCAGGAGGGGGTACGTCAGCCAGGTCCGCAGGACGGCCTGGAAGTCCTCGTCCCATGTCTTCAGGAAGGTATTCCACTTCTCGTCCAGGAGCTCATCCGTGAGGGCCAACGAACCCTGGAAGGCTTCTTCCAGGAGGGGCCAGATGCCCTCGACGAAATTCGCCCACGGCTGGTAAAGCGCATACCAGACACCGTAAGGATGCCCGCTGGCCTGCATGGGACCCTCGCCTCATCGCAAGGGATGGATCGCGAATAGCGAGGGCGAGTCGGACAGGGGCCCTTCGCTTCAGCCGATCCGGCGATCGCCTGGGTCAGTCGCTCCGGTAACAGCCCCGGGCCGGTGCTCGTCTCCCAGAACACCGACCGTGATGCCGGTGTCCCCCTCCGAGTGCCGACCCCTTCATCCTTCGGGACGCCAGCATGATTGCTGGCGTCCCCCTGTCCCGGCGCCGCCCGTCATGGCGGCGTCCATCCCATCCGAACACCCGCCGTCATGCCGGTGTCTACCCTATGGAGTCGGGAGTTATCCCGGCGTCATCCTCCGAGAACCGGCAGTGACGCCGGTGTCATTCGCAAGAACAGGTCGGCAGATAGGGCGCCATTCGCTACTCGCTATTCGCCACTCGATAGACCCGGTGGTCTCGTAAGGACCACACCTCGTCGACGGGCAGGTCCACGTCGGCGGAACGGTGGCTCGAGAAGAGGACGCCCTGGCCCCGGCGACGCCACTTCTGGAGTAAGTCGTTAAGGTCAGCCTGGGCTTGGGCATCCAAGCCGGTCCACGGTTCGTCTAAGCATACGATGGGTGGGGCCCAGATGTCCAGGCAGAAGAGGAGGAATCGCTGTTGCATCCCCCGGGAGAAGTGCCGCAGGGGCTCGTCCCAGAAGGTCCGCAGGAGCGGGTCCTCCGGCCGGGGGTCCCCCCGAACGTGGGGGAAAAACGTAAACCGAAGCCAACGGGCGTACTGCCGAGCCGACCACTCCGGGTACAGGGGCGCGTCGTGGCCCAGCCACCCGACGGGAAGGTCCGGCGGCTCCCGAAGGACCGTCCCCCGAATCGGGCGCTTAAGGCCGGCGATGCACCGCAGGAGGGTCGTCTTGCCAGCGCCGTTGGGTCCCTCCAGGCGATACATCCGGCCGGGCCGGACCTCCAGGTTCACGCCCGTCAGGACCCGTTGGAACCCGTAAGCCAGGTCGACTTGAATCAAACGGATGAGGCCCGTCATGCCCCGATGATCTCACGCTTTTGCCGGACGTACTCTTCGTACGACATCTTGCCTGTCTGGTAATCGTACTCCAAGTCGATCAACTGTTGAACCTTGAAGGGGTCGTCCAGACCGTCTGGGACAGACGGCGGAACCGACCCAGGTCGGTCCGACGGGGACGACGCGACCCCTGGGTTTACCCAAAAGGGCCGCAAGACCCATCCGATCAAGGCCAAGAGGACAAAAACGAGAGCCAAGCTTATAAGGACACTCATCCGGGATACCAGTCCTACCTAAGGGACGAACGGCTGTCTTGGGCAGTGGGCCGATAGGCCGTCGACAGGCGACGGAGGATTCGGGACACCACCGTTTCATGAGGTTCAAGGCGACGTCGACATCAGGTGCCAGACGTCATCCTGACATATCCAGCTTAGCATTTACACGACAGGCTGTCCAGCCAGAATTTGACAAGGTCGACCGACGTTCGATAGGATAGGCCCGCTTGTGGCACCGACCGAGCCGACTCGGGCCCTTCCCTATCCCAGGGGCTTCATTCATGACGTTTCAGACGTTTCACCTGATTGCCTTCGTCCTATGCAGTCTGGCCGCCGTCGGGGGTGCCCTGGGGGTCGTCTTGGAGCGGCGGGCCTTCTATTCAGGCCTGGCGCTGGCCCTTTCGATCTTGGCCGTGGCCGGCCTCTTTGCTCTATTGGGGGCGACGTTCCTGGCGGTCCTGCAGGTCCTGATTTACGTCGGCGCCGTCGCCGTCATCTTCCTCTTCGTCGTGGGTTTCCTGGGCGTTTACACGGAAGCGGAACGACGGCTCCGCCGGCGTTATCTCCTCGTCGGGGCGGCCACGACGGCCGCGGCCCTGGGCTTTATCCTTTTACAGGTCTGGCGGGCTTTGCGAGAAGTGACGCCGGCCGTGGCACCGGGCGTCACCGGGGACGTGCGCGCCTTTGCAGAGGCCCTCTTTGAACGGTTCGCCCTGCCCCTGGAGTTGACGTCCCTGTTCTTCCTGATCGCCCTGGTCGCGGCCGTGTATCTGACCCGGGGGAGGCGGGTGCCGTGAGCGCTTCGTGGCTTTTGGCTTATGTCACGATGGGGGCCCTGCTGTTCGGTATCGGGGTCGTCGGCTTCCTTGTTCGGCGGAACCTGATCGTCCTCTTTATGTGTATCGAACTCATGCTGAACGGGGTCAACTTGACGCTGACGGCCTTTTCCCGGTACCACGGCTCGGTCGACGGCCAGGTCATCGCCTCGATGGTCATCGTCTTGGCCGCTTCCGAGGCGGCCGTCGGCCTGGCCCTGCTGGTCATGATTTTCCGGCACCTGCGGACGTTAGACACGGAGGCCTTCACGCGCTTGGGGGAGGCAAAGACCATAGACCACGGACCATGACCTTGTGGGGGTCGCGGAGTACCCTCACCCGAGATGCGGCAGACTTGGCCTTCAAAAGGCCTATGGTCTAAGGTCCATGGTCTTTTCTGAACGCCCAAGACCGAACACCGAACCTGTCATGACGGTCCATGAAGTCCTGATCCTTACGTCCTGGTTAGCCCCTCTGGCGAGCCTGCTGGTGAACTTTGTGGCTGGCCTCGTGAGACCCCGATTGTGGGACGAGCGGTGGGTCGGCTGGACGGCCGTGGCCGGGCCGGCGCTGTCGTTGGCCTGCGGTGTGGCCCTCTTGGGGATGTATCTTCAGACAGGAGACGGCGTCTGGCATGCGGCGCTGTGGCGGTGGATGGCCACGGCCGACTTTACGTGGCCCCTCCGGCTCCATGTCGATGCCCTCACGATTGTCATGCTCTTGACGGTCACCGGCGTGAGTACCCTGATCCACGCTTACTCCATCGGGTACATGCGGGGTGATGCCGGGTACCGACGGTACTTCATCTACCTGAACCTGTTTGTCTTCATGATGCTCCTGCTGGTGATGGCCGACCATCTGGCCCTGATGTTCGTCGGCTGGGAGGGCGTCGGCCTGTGTTCGTACCTCTTGATCGCCCACTGGATGGAACGACCGGCGGCGGCGACGGCCGGTCGGAAGGCCTTCGTCGTCAACCGGGTCGGCGACGCCGGTTTCCTGATCGGGATCTTCCTGCTGGCCGCCTCGGCGGGGGTCATCGACTGGGAGGGCCTGCAGACGTGGGCGGTAGGGGCGCCGGCGGGCCTCGTGGCGGGGGCGGCCCTGGCGTTGTTCGTCGGGGCGACGGGCAAGTCGGCTCAGATTCCGCTGTACGTTTGGCTCCCGGACGCCATGGAGGGTCCGACGCCGGTCAGCGCCCTGATCCATGCGGCTACGATGGTCACGGCCGGCGTGTACATGGTCGTGCGCTTGCACTTTCTGTACGACCGAGCCCCGGCCGTCCAGGCCATCGTCGTGGCCGTCGGCCTGGCGACGGCCCTGTATGCGGCCGTCGTCGCTGTGGCCCAGACGGAGATGAAAAAGGTCCTGGCCTTCTCGACGATCAGCCAGATCGGCTACATGTTCGTGGGGGCTGGCCTGGGTGCTTACGTGGCGGCCATCTTTCACCTGGTGACCCACGCCTTCTTTAAGGCCCTCCTGTTTCTGGCGACGGGCAACGTCATGCACGCCACGGGCGACGAGCAAGACATCTGGCGCCTGGGCCGTCTCCGGAAGGCGCTCCCGGTGACCGAACGGCTGTTTCTCATCGGGGCCCTGACGTTGGCGGGCCTCCCGCCCCTGGCGGCCTTCTTCAGCAAGGAAGCCATCCTCACGACGGCCTGGGCGTCCCGCCCCGTCGTGTGGGGCCTGGCGTGGCTGACCGCCGGGATCACGGCCTTCTATGCGATCCGCCTGTGGGTCGTCCCCTTCCACCAGGACCGGACGCCGCCGGGCCACCCCCATGAAGCCCCCCAGGGTATGCGGTGGCCCCTGTACGTCTTGGCCGGCGGGAGCGTCCTCGGCGGGCTGTTGGGCCTCCCCGGGGCGAGCCTCCTGGACCGTGCGCTTCATGGCTGGCACCGCCCCCTCACCGTGACCCTTGGGACGGAAGCCCTCCTGGGCCTGGCCGGTCTGACGGCCGCCGTCGTCGGGAGCGGTCTGGCCTATTGGGTGTACCTCACGGGGTGGGAGCGCTGGCGGCCTCGGCTGGACCGCTGGGCCCGGGTCCAGGGAATCTTTCTGCGCCAGTTGGGCTGGAACGAGCTCTACGAACTCTTGTGGAGCCGGCCTCTCCTGTGGCTATCCGAGCGGGTCGTATTCGGCTTCTTGGACGTGCGGGTCATCGACGGCCTCCTGGACGGAAGCGCCCGGACCTTGGGTGCAGTGGCCCGCCAGGCGGGCCGTATCCAAACAGGGAACCTAAAGATCTACGCCTATGTCATGCTCTTGGGAATCTTGCTCCTGCTGGCCTATCTGTACGGGATCCGGGGCAAGTGAGGGAATTCGGGGGGTCGTAGACCTGAGTTTTCGAAAGACCCCGGCATGGGGCTCTGACCCAGCACCCGAAACCAAATGCAGGAGGTGACAGATGGCGGCAACCCTGGAAGAACGCGTGGCTTACCTGGAAGGCCGTGTCGAGGAACAGTCCCGACTGGGGGCTGAGCTACGGGAGATGGTGTTCCACTTAGACCAGAAGGTCGACCGGTTTCGAGAGGAATTGGTCGCTGAGATTCGGGCCGTCGACCAGAAGGTCGACCGATTTCGGGAGGAGTTGATGGCCCAGATGCAGGCTCTGGACCAGCGGCTGTCGGCTGAGATTCGGGCCGTCGACCAGAAGGTCGACCGGTTTCGAGAGGAATTGGTCGCTGAGATTCGGGCCGTCGACCAGAAGGTCGACCGATTTCGGGAGGAGTTGATGGCCCAGATGCAGGCTCTGGACCAGCGGCTGTCGGCTGAGATTCGGGCCGTCGACCAGAAGGTCGACCGGTTTCGAGAGGAATTGGTCGCCGAGATTCGGGCCGTCGACCAGAAAGTCGACCGGTATCGGGAAGAGTTGTTAGCTCAGATGCAAGCCCTCGATCAGCGGCTGTCGGCCCGGATCCAGAGCTTAGAGCAGAAGGTTCGGGACTTGGACCAGCGGATGGCCCGGTACTTCATATGGATGGTAGGCCTTCAGTTTGCGACGTTGGCAACCATCATCAGTCTACTTTTGAGCCTATTGCTTCGGTAAGGCGAGCGGGTCGAGGCCCAGGCAAGAGTGCTTGCCTCGTCTGGCCGCAGTAAGGTGGTCACGGGATGGCTTAAGCCCTTGGTCCGGTTCAGGACGATAGTCCTGCGTCCCGCAAGACTCAGGATACTTCCCTGGGGTCGGATTTCGACGCCGGGCTCTGGAGCCTGGACTCCATCCAAGGCGAACGGGAGACGGACATGCGAGCGTGGCCGGTCCTAAGCACGATCCTCTGGTGGCCGACGCTGGGCGCCCTCGTCATCGGTTTCCTTCGTTGGCTGGAAGCCCTGCGGGGCAAGGCCTGGCCGCAGGACCTCTATCGGCAGGCGGCCCTCTTCTTTTCGGGAACGGCTTTCCTAATGGTGCTCCCTGTCGTGGTCTTTTTCCACACGGGCTATTCAGGGCTTCAATTTGAGGAACAGGTCCGTTGGATCCCCGAGTGGGGCATTTCTTACGCTCTCGGCGTGGACGGCCTGAACGTGCTTCTCGTGGGCCTGACGGCCCTCCTGGTCCCCGTCGCGGTCCTGTCGGCCTGGCAGGAGGTCCGCGAGCACGTCGCCGGCTTTTACGCTGTTCTTCTTTTTTTGGAAACGGCCCTCTTCGGTGTATTCCTGGCGGCCGACCTCTTGATGTTTTACGTCTTCTGGGAACTCGTGTTGGTCCCGATGTGCTTCATCATCTTCGTGTGGGGCGGGCCTCGGCGGGTCTATGCGGCCTTTAAGTTCTTGCTGTACACCTTCGCGGGTTCCCTCTTCATGTTGGCTGGGATCGTCTACCTGTATGTTCGGACGGGCGGCCAGTCGCTCCTGTATAGCGATATCCTCCAGGTCCTGCAGACGACCCACCCCCTGTCGCTTCGGGAGGAAGTCCTCCTGTTTCTGGCCTTTGCCATCGCCTTTGCCGTGAAGGTCCCGATGGTCCCCCTCCACATGTGGCTACCGGCAGCCCACGTGGAGGCCCCGACGTCGGGGAGCGTCCTCCTGGCGGGCGTCCTCCTCAAGATGGGGACGTACGGTCTCCTCCGGTTTTGCGTGCCTTTATTCCCTCAGGCCGTCCCTAAATTTCAGGCGGCGATGGTCGCCTTAGGCGTCGTCGGCGTCATCTATGGGGCCTGGGCGGCCCTGGCTCAGACGGACATGAAGCGGCTGGTCGCCTACTCGAGTATCAGCCACCTGGGCCTTATCGTGGCGGGGATCTTTGCGCTGGAGCCCACGGCCGTGCAGGGGGCCATCCTCCAGATGGTCAACCACGGGATCAGTACGGGGGGCCTCTTCGTCCTGGTCGGGCTTCTGTACGAGCGGCGGCACACTCGGGAGATGGACGCCTACGGGGGCGTGGCCCACGTCCTCCCGCGGTATGCGGCCGTGTTCTTGGTCGTCCTCCTGTCGTCCATCGGACTGCCTTTCCTGAACGGCTTTGTCGGAGAGTTCCTGATCTTCTGGGGTGCCTTCCGACGGTACCCCGTGGCGACGGCCCTGGCCGTGACGGGTGTCATCTGGAGCGCCGTCTACATGCTGAGGATGTATCAACGCGTCATGCATGGCCCCGTGACCCGTGAGGAAAACCGTCGGTTGACCGACATGAAGCCCCATGAGTGGGCCGCTACGGTACCCCTTCTGGTCCTGGCCGTCTGGATCGGCGTATGGGCAACGCCGTTCCTGGAGCGCACCCAGACGGCCCTCCGGTGGATCATCCGGCAATAAGCCGGTAGGACGAAACAGGGTCTTAGGGGCGCTGTCCCCTCGACTTCATCGCCTTACTGCCTGGTTGCCCATTCTCGGAAGGGACCCGTGCAGACGTTGATGACTTGGTGGACGCAAACGCAGGGATGGGCCCTCCTCCCGGCGGGCCTCTTCGTCGTCTTGGCCGCCGTCCTCCTGATCGTCGAGGCCTGGCGACCCGAATGGCTCCGGTGGCTGTACTATGGGGTCGTCCTCGGCCTGATCGGTCTTATCTTTATCACATTC
>JAUQPV010000064.1 GCA_030550225.1 Acidobacteriota bacterium
GGGAAAAGGCTTGCGGCAAGCGGTAACCTCAGCCGCCAGGGCCATGGCTGTTGGCTACACGCGAAGTTCTCAATAGGGGCCGTGATTTGCTGAGTCTTCAGGAGATTCCCTGACAAGCCCTTCGGACTCATTCGGTCCCACCTGCCGACTACCTATCTGCCGAACTGCCAAATTCCCGAATTCCCGGACTGCCGGTTTAGGGTCGAAGCGTCGGCCAGCGGAGGGTCTCGGACGGTCGGCGGGTCCACCGGGTGAAGCGGGCCTCCGGGCCGGCCGGGTCATAGACCTGCACGGCGGAGAGAGCCTCCTTGCCGTCGTTCGTGAAGGCATGCGTCGTGCCGGCGGGGATGAAGATTACCATCGGCGCCTCGACGACCCGCTCCGTCCCGTTCAGCGTCAGACGGCCCCGGCCTCGCAGGACGAACAAGATTTCGTGAGAATCCGGGTGGACATGTTCGGCGACCTGCGCACCCGGTCGGAACACGCCGTATCCGACGTGAAGTCGGACGTTCGAGTGGCCCTGCTGGGGACCCAGCCAGAGGCCCATCAGGGTCTTGCCGTCGGGACTCTCGTAAAAGGCCGCCTCGGACAGGGGGACCAGGTGGGCCGGACCCGAAGTGTCTTGAGAACGTCCCGAGTGACCCAGCATCCAGCCCAGGACCAGGCCGACGAGGCATCCGAAGACCCAAGACCGACGCCGCATGACCCACCTCCTTCGAGAACGGCGAATGGCGAGGTCGGATATAGACCATGGACCATAGACCCCAGACCATGGACTAAAGACCATAGACTACGGACCTTGGGCTACGGACCGGTTCTCGAAGGATGACACCAGGATGACCCCCGGTGTTCGGAGGCCGGAGGCCCGCATTCCCGCAGGCGAGGACGCCTACGCTCCGCAGGCCAGAGGCCTGCGCTCCTATCTGCCCATCGGTCGACCTGATCGTGGCGAACGGCGAATGGCGCATGGGGCCATACTTCCTACAACCGGTCTGCAACCCAAGGTCCATAGTCTGTGGTCTATGGTCTACGGTCTGCCGCGTTATCCTGAGCGCGGACCCGCTGGATGAATTCGTCGAACAGATATAGGGCATCGTGGGGCCCCGGCGAGGCCTCGGGGTGGAACTGGACGGCGATGATGGGGAAGTCCCGGTGGCGAAAGCCTTCGAGAGTTCCGTCGTTGAGGTGCCAGTGGGTCGGGACGACTTCCGGCGGGAGGCTGTCGGGGTCGACGGCAAAGCCGTGGTTCTGGGTCGTGATCAGGACCTTCCGGAGGGGTTCGTCCTTGACGGGCTGGTTGGTGCCCCGGTGGCCGAACAGGAGCTTGTAGGTCCGACCCCGGAAGGCCAGGCCCAAGACCTGATGACCCAGGCAGATGCCCAAAAGGGGGACACGCCCGATGAGGCGTCGGACCTCCCGGACGATCCCGGGCAGGGCGGCCGGGTCGCCAGGACCATTCGAGAGGACGACGCCTTGGGGTCGCAAGCGTAGGACGTCCTCGGCCGGCGTCCGGGCCGGGACGACCAGGACCCGGCAGGACCGCTGGAGCAAGGCCCGCAGGATACCCCACTTGACGCCGTAGTCGTAGACGACGACCAAGGGCGCCGACGGGTCTGGCTCAGACGGGACGCCGGTCGAATTCATCGGGACGGGTCGAAGGCCGGCCGCCCAACCCTCGAGGACCCATGCCTGGGGCCGAGGCGCTTCCGCCGGGACGGCCCAGAAGGGTTCCGCCGGGGAGACGGCCCGGACCCAGTCGGCCCCGACCATCGAAGGGCTCTGGCGGGCCTTGGCGACCAGGGCCTGCGGGTCGGCCGGCACAGTCGAAAGCACGGCCCGCAGGGCGCCCTGGGAGCGGATCTTCCGGACGAGGGCCCGGGTATCGATTTCGGCGATGCCCGGGATGCCCCACTGCCGGAGGTACGTGTGGAGGCTCCAGTGACCCTGGCGATGGCTGTAAAAGGGGCTCGGGTCGGCGACGACGAAGCCCTCGACCCAGGGGCGGACGCTCTCGACGTCCGCCGGATTCAGGCCGTAGTTGCCGATGTGGGGATGGGTCATGATGACGATCTGGCCCTTAAAGGACGGGTCAGTCAAGACTTCTTGGTAGCCCGTCATCGCCGTCGTAAATACCAGCTCGCCCCAGCGCTCCGTCGAAGCGCCGAGGGGCTGGCCGACGTAGTAGGAACCGTCTTCCAGAGCCAGAATCGCTTCCATCGGCTTTCACTGTCAGAGGGTTCGCTCATAAAATAAAGAGAGCCGCGGGGGGACGCAAGCCATCGTCCTGGGCAGTTCGGGCATGCGGCAGATAGGCAAACGGGTGAGGTGACGAAGCCGGACGAAGACACTATAATACCATCGATCTCGACCCCGCCCGATCGGACCCGGGTCACGGTCATTCCCCGGACAGAAGCCGTCTACGGAGAAGACGTGAATGTTCTGGACTTTTGTGGGTTACGTTCAGAGCCAGACAGGGTCACAACCGCCGCCGGCACCCGGCGGGGACGGCGCCCTGCGGTTTCTTCTCAGTATCCTGCCCCTGATCTTCTTTTTCGTGATCGCTTACGTGTTCCTCATCCTGCCGACCCAGCGACAGCAGAAGAAGCACCGGCAATTACTAGCGAACTTAAAGGTCGGGGACCGGGTCGTGACGAATAGTGGGATTTACGGGACTATCGTGAAGGTCGGCGAAAAGACCTTCAAGCTTCGGGTCGCCGATAAGGTCGTCATCACCGTCGAGAAGTCGGCCATCGCCGGTCTCCAGCCGGCCGAGAGCGAGGCGGAGGTGTGAATCATGAAGCGCTTGCGGTGGAAGCTCATCTTGATCCTTGCTGTAGTGGCCCTCGGCGTGTGGGGCATCTGGCCGGTTCAGGAGAAGATCCGGCTCGGGCTGGACCTGAAGGGCGGGATGCATCTCGTCCTTCAGGTCCATATGGAAGATGCCTTGCGGGCCCAGCGGGACCACGACTTAAACGGCCTGCGGGCTTGGCTTCAGGACAAGGGCTGGCTGACGTGGTTTCAGGTTGACACGCCGGCTGTGGACCGCATCGTGATTCGAGCCGCCCAGCCGCCGGACCCCCAACAGTTCCAACGGGCCTTTACCGACCTGGGGGACTTTCTGGAGCGGAATTATCATACGGCGTACGTCGTGGACGTACGGTCCGATTCCATCACGCTTCAGATGCGGCCGGAGCTGGTCGCCGACGTCAAGCGACGTACGTCGGAGCAAGCCGTCCTGACGATCCGTCGGCGGGTCGACGAATACGGTCTGGCAGAGGTCGTCGTCGCGCCCCAGGGGGCTACGGGGGAGCGGATCCTCGTCCAGCTTCCCGGTGTCGAGGACCCGAACCAGGTGAAGGCCCTCATTCGGGAGACGTCGTTTCTGGAGTTTCGTCTCGTCTTAGACTTTGCATCTACGCAGGATGAACTGACCCAGCGGTACCAAGGTCGTCTCCCCGAGGGGACAGAAATCCTGCCGGGTTGGATCGAGCGGGACGGCGAGGGGGGTCGGTCGGCCGACACGGGGTTTTACTTGGTTCGGAAGGAGGCCGTCATCACGGGGCAGGACCTCGAGTACGCTTACCGGTGTACAGACCGGGTCGGTCTGCCGGCCGTCTGCTTCCGGCTGAGCCGTCGCGGCGGGGAACGCTTTTATGCCTTCACGGGCCAGCACATCGGGGACCCCCTGGGGATCGTCCTGGACCGGAAGGTCATCACGGCGCCTCGCATCCAGGCTCAGATCCGGGACGAAGGTCAGATCACAGGCCGTTTTACTCAGCAGGAGGCCGAGCGTCTGGCGATCCAGCTTCGGTCCGGGGCCCTGCCGGCGGCGATGACGATCCTGGAAGAACGGCAGATCGGGCCGGCCCTCGGGCGGGACAGCATCCGCAAGGGGGCGTTGTCGTCCCTTATCGGGGCGATCGTCGTCATGCTCTTTATGCTGGTTTACTACAAGGGGGCCGGGATGAACGCTGACCTGGCCTTAATCTTGAACGTCCTGATCATCTTGGCCTGCCTGGCCTACTTTAAGGCCACGCTGACGCTCCCGGGCATCGCCGGGATTGCCCTGACCATCGGGATGGCCGTCGACGCCAACGTCCTGATCTTTGAGCGGATTAAGGAAGAACTCCGGGCCGGCAAGACGGTCCGGACGGCCGTGGACTTGGGCTTCCAACGGGCCTGGAGCGCCATCTTCGACTCCAACGTGACGACGATCCTGGCGGCCCTGGCTCTGTACATTTGGGGGACGGGCCCCGTCCAGGGCTTTGCCATCACGCTGTCGGTCGGTCTGCTGGCGAACCTGTTTACGGCCGTCTTCGTGTCCCGGACGATTTTCGACCTCGTCCTGGGGGAGCGGCCCGTCGAGCGGCTCAGTATCTGAGCCGGCGTTCGGTATTGGGTGCTGGGTGGTAGGGAATTTCTTTCGGACATTTGGGAGACCGGTCCCCAACACCGAAAACCCAAGACCCAGCACCGATTTCGAGGGACGCCCATGAGCGAGCGATACGAACGGACGCCTTTTCATATCGACTTCATGAAGTACCGGCCCTTCTTCCTCCTTGTGTCTCTGAGCTTGATGGCGGTGAGCGCCTTCTGGCTGGGGACGCGGGGCCTGCGGCGGAGCATCGACTTCACGGGAGGCCTCCTCCTCCGGGTCCACTTTGCCGAGCCGGTCTCCGTCGGCCAAGTCCGGTCGGCGATGGAGCGTATCGGGCTCGGGGACAGCACGATCCAGGAGTACGGCTCTGCCCGGGACATCCTCATTCGGATTGCCCAAGCGCGGGCCGAGGCCCTCGCCCGGGCCCGGGGTGTCCAGGGCGAGCTCTCGACGGAGGTCATGCTGGAACGGCTCATCCCGGAGATCCAGGGCGCCCTGTATCGCACCTTTGCGCCCAATATGACCCCAGACAAGCCGGACCTCAACAACACAGACGCCATTCGGCTGACCCGCTTCCTGACCGAGCGGGACCCCCTGGGTCTTCAAAAGGAGCCGCCGGACGTCCGGGAGGCTCGGTACGCCGACATTGCCCGGCGCATCTACGAGGTCCGTATGGAACCCGAACTGGGCGGTGTCTTACGAGACTGGAAGTATCTGTTCGACCGTGTCTCCCTGGAGCCGCCCGTCCGGGCCCTCTTGCAGGACCACTTCGTCCTGGGTCCCTTCACGGTCCTCTCCATCGAGTCCGTCGGGCCGCAGATCGGGAAGGAGCTGATCCGGAAGACCCAGACGGCGGTTATCGTCTCGATGATCCTGATGCTGGTATACATCTGGTTCCGATTCGACCTCGTGTTCGGCGTCATGGCCTTAGCCTGCCTGGTCCACGACGTCCTCATCACCTTAGGCGCCCTGTCCTTCACGGGCCGAGAGATCTCGCTGACGGTCGTGGCCGCCCTCCTGACGATCGTCGGGTTCGACGTCAACGACACGATCGTCGTGTACGACCGGATTCGGGAGAACAAGGGCTTGCGGAAGTATACGAATATCTTGGAACTGTACAACGCCAGTCTGAATCAGACCCTGTCCCGGACGCTCCTGACGAGCCTGACGGTCTTGTTTGTGACCGTCGTCTTGTACTTCCTGGGCGGGGCCGTCCTGAACGACTTTGCCTTCACGATGATCGTCGGCATCGTCGCTGGGACGTACTCGAGCATTTACATCGCATGCTCTCTGGCGGCCTACTGGTATACATGGCGTCAGCGCCGGGCCGTGGCGTTGGCGGCGGCCACCCCCCAGAAGCCGGCCCGGATGAAGACGGCCAAGGTGAAGTGAAGGATCGGGGGCCAGGGATCAGGCTTTCCCCAGCTCCTAACACCCGACATCTAAGACCTAACACCGGGGGTCGAGAAAGATGGCCCGTCGGTTAGACGGCAAGGCGGTCGCCCAAAAGATCTACGACGAACTGTTCCTCCGTATCGAGGACCTGCGACGTCGGGGCATCGTCCCCTGTCTGGGGGCCATCCTCGTCGGGGACGACCCGTCGTCTCGGCTGTATGTTCAGAACAAGCGGAAGGCTTGCGAGCAGATGGGCCTGCGGAGTGTCGTCCAGACGTTTCCGGCCGACGTCTCGGAGGCTCAGCTCCTGGACCACATCGAGCGTTGGAACCAGGACCCCGATATTCACGGGATTTTGGTCCAGCTTCCCCTGCCGGCCCATCTGTCGAAGGCCCGCATCATCGAGGCCATCGACCCCCGGAAGGACGTCGACGGCTTTCATCCCGTCAACAAGGGCCTGCTCATGGAAAACCGGGCCCGCCTCGTCCCCTGCACGCCGGCCGGCATCTTACGCATGTTGGATGCGTATGGCATCCCCATCGAGGGCCGCCACTGTGTGGTCATCGGGCGAAGCGACGTCGTCGGGAAACCCACCGCCACCCTGCTCTTGCACCGACATGCGACGGTCACGATCTGTCATTCCCGTACGACCGACCTGCCCGACCTCGCCCGTTCGGCGGACATCCTGATCGCCGCCATGGGTCGGGCCGCTTACATCCAGCCCGATTGGGTCAACCCGGAGGCGACGTTGGTCGACGTCGGTATCAACACGGTCACGGCCGCCGACGTCCTTCGTCAGATCGTGCCCGAAGATCATCCCAAGTGGGCGGCTTTCCGTCAGCAGGGGCGGGTCCTGCTGGGGGACATCCATCCCATGGCGTACGAGCGGGCGCGAGCGTACACGCCCGTCCCCGGCGGCGTGGGCCCCCTGACGGTCGCTATGCTGGTGCACAACACCGTGACGGCGGCTGAACTCCAGGCCCAGGAGGTTGGGACGTGAATCAGCCGGTCGGACCGTCGGCGGCGATCCTGGGGAACTTCACGGACTCCGTATGCGTCGTCACGGGTGCGGCCCGAGGGGTCGGGGCGGCCGTCGCCCGGCAGATGGCCGACCTGGGGGCCCACGTAGTCATCACGTATCGGCGCTCGGCTGAGGCGGCCCGGTCGCTGGAGGCTTCCGGTCAGGGCCGGATCACAGCCTACGCCCTGGACGTGCGAGAGGCTTCTCAGGTCCAGGCCTTCTTCCAAGCCGTCTGGGACCGGTGGGGTCGCATAGATATCCTGGTCAACAACGCTTCCTTCTCGACCGACCGGGGTTGGAAGCGGGACATCACTGAACTGGAAGACACTGACTTTGTCGAGGTCTTCCGGGTCGACGTCCTGGGAAGCTGGCTCTGCGATAAGGCCGTCGTGCCTTACATGCGGCGGCAGGGTCGTGGGGTCATCATCCATATGGCTTCGGCGGCCGCCCTGGCAGGCGATCCCGACACCCTGCTCTACAACCCGGCCAAGATGGCCCTCGTCGGCCTGACCCGGAGCCTGGCCCGGCTTCTGGCGCCGAGCATCCGGGTGTACGCTATCGCGCTGGGCTCGGTCCGGACAGACTGGCTGGATCGCTGGGGCCTGTCCGCTGAGGAGGTCCGTCAGTTAGAACAAGAGACGCTCTTACAGAGGATCGTCGAGCCGACCGAGGTCGCCCGATGGGTCGCCTTTCTGGCCTCGCCGGCGGCCGCCTCTGTCACGGGCCAGACGTTCTTCATCGATGGGGGCTTGTGGCTGGGGGGTAGACCATAGACTATAGACTATGGACCATAGACCTGACGAAGTCATCCAAAAGGCCTCGTCTCCCGAAGGGTGAACTTATCGTCTGAAACAGGTCTATGGTCTTTGGTCTATAGTCTCACACCCAATGCCGATTCATTTCTTGCCGGCTGGGTAGCCTGCTATGACCCTGCGTATCGCCGTCATCCCCGGCGATGGGATCGGGCCCGAGGTCACCCGGGCGGCCATGCAGGTCCTGGAGGCCGCCGCCGAGCGGTTGGGCGTGGACGTCCACCTCGATTGGTACGATTACGGGGCCGACAAGTACCTCCGGGAGGGCGTCACCCTGCCGCCGGAGGACCTGGAGCGCTTGAAAACCTACTCAGCCATCTTCTTGGGTGCTTTGGGGGACCCTCGGGTGCCCGACATGAAGCATGCGGCCGACATCCTGTTTGGCATCCGGTTTGGCCTCGACCTCTATGCCAACGTACGGCCCGTCCGGCTCTTGGACCCCCGCCTGTGTCCCCTGAAAGGCGTCGAGCGGCTCGACTTCGTCATCCTCCGGGAAAACACGGAGGGCCTCTACGCCGGCATGGGGGGTATCTTCAAGAAGGGCACGCCCGACGAGGTCGCCATCCAAGAAGACATCAACACCCGGAAGGGCGTCGAGCGGATCATCCGCTACGCCTTTGAATATGCCCGAGCCCGGGGGTATCGGAGCGTCTGTATGAGCGACAAGAGCAACGCCCTCCGATACTCGGGCGACCTCTGGCAACGGACGTTCTGGACGGTCGCCGCCGAGTACCCCGACATTCAGGCATGGCATCTGTACATCGACGCCTTAGCCATGCAGATGGTCAAGCGGCCCCAGCAGTTCGAGGTCATCGTCACGAACAACATGTTTGGGGACATCATCAGCGACCTGGGGGCTCAGCTCCAGGGCGGCTTAGGGATGGCCCCCTCAGGTAACATCCATCCGGGACGGGTGTCGATGTTCGAGCCCGTCCACGGCTCGGCCCCCAAATACGCCGGTCAGAACGTGGCAAACCCGATGGCGGCCGTCTTGACAGCTGGGATGATGATGGAATCCTTGGGCTTCCCCGAGGTCTACCGGGCCATCGAGGCCGCCGTCGTCGCCGCCCTTCGGGCGGGCGTCGTGACCCGCGACCTGGCAGAGGTCCTGGGCGTGTCCCCCTGGGGCACGCGGGAAGTCGGTGCCTGGCTGGCGGAACACGTCAGGCAGGTCGGAGGGTCCCGGGTATCGGGTACCGGGTCTCAATAGAAGAAGGGGGCAGGCATCGGGTTTCAAAAAGGTCCTGGTTGCCAAGTGCCGGGACTCGGAAAAGGCGGCCGGTGACCCCGACACTTCCGGGACCGGGCACCTGGGACCTTATATGTGGGACCTTATATGGAGGTAGAGGGATGGAGGAGCGAAGCCTCAACCACTTCACGCTCCTGCAGTTTACAGAAGCCTACTGGGGGCTTTCGACGAACCAGCGCCGGGACGTCCATCAGCGCTTTTGGGGACGGGTCCGGGAGACGGCCGACCGGGCCTACCTTTATCAGGTCTTCCCGGCCCGGGCCGATGCAGACTTGCTCCTGTGGTGCGCCGTGCGGGCCTCCGACCCAGACCGACCCGGACGGTTCTTCGCCGACCTGGCGACGGTCCTGGTCGGCGTGCGGCCCTATCTGCGGTCGGTGCAAACCTTGTGGGGCTTTACGAAACCATCGGTCTACGCCCGAGGCCAAAGCCCCCAAGAGATGGACCCCTTCGCCGACCAACGGAAGGCCTACCTGGTCGCCTATCCCTTCGTCAAGACGGCCGAGTGGTATCTCCTGAGCAAGGACACCCGGCAGGGCATGATGAACGAACACATCCGCGTCGGACGCCAGTATCCCTCCATCCTGCAGTTACTGCTCTATTCTTTCGGCCTCCAGGACCAAGAGTTCGTCGTCGTTTATGAGATGGACGACCTCATGCAGTTTTCGGACCTCGTGCAGGACCTCCGGGCGACCGAGGTCCGTCGGTACACCGAGCGGGACACGCCGATCATCACGGCCCTGTACCGGCCGGCCGAGGAGACGCTTCGACTCTTTGAATAGAAGCGGTCTCATCAATCCCGCCGGGGTCCCCTCTCCCGTGGGAGAGGGGTCGGGGTGAAGGCCCTCACCCTACCCTCTCCCACGGGGAGAGGGTTTTGAGATGGCTTGTAGTGATGTTAGGATGCAAACGGACCGGACGGTGAACGGCATGTCAGAGGAACGATCCGAACAGATGTCCTCACCGGTGCCACTGCCCGCGGGGTTAGAGTCCTTTCCGACCTGGCGGCCGCCTTCCGGGCGGATGATGGCCTGGAGCGCCGTCCTTTTTGGCCTGACGTTCCTCACGGCCTTGGTCGTGGGGACCTACCACATGATCGCCTTCTCGCAGTCCGTCGGCGGGTCCGTCCGCCCCTTGCAGGAGCCTTCCGTCGTGCCGTCGATTTTCCGAGACCCCCGGCTCCTATGGACGGGCTTGCCCTATGCGGTCGTCCTGCTGGTGATCCTGCTAAGCCATGAGCTGGGGCACTACTTGTTCTGCTGGCGGTATCGGGTCGATGCTACGCTCCCCGTGTTTATCCCGGCCCCGACCATCATCGGGACCTTCGGGGCCTTCATCCGGATCCGGGGCATCATTCCTCATCGGAATGCCCTATTGGATATCGGGGTCGCCGGCCCCCTGACGGGCTTCCTGTGCAGTCTTCCGTTTCTGGCCCTCGGCGTCGTCCTGTCCCAGCCCGTGGTAGCAGGGCCGTCCCCAGCCGGCGGGGATGCCGGCGTCATTTACTTCGGCGAACCCCTGATCTGGAAGCTCCTGGTATGGCTCCTCCGGGACGACCCCCCAGGGACGGACCTGATGGTCCACCCCATCGCCCTGGCGGCCTGGTTCGGAATCTTGGCGACCAATTTGAATCTATTCCCCATCGGTCAACTCGACGGCGGCCACGTGGCCTATGCCGTCTTGGGACCGCGGGCTCGGTGGCTGAGTCGGGCCTTTTGGTTGGGTCTGGTGGCCCTGGCGATCCACAACTTCGTGTGGTTCGCTTGGACGTTGATGACCCTCTTGATCGGCTTTCGGCACCCGCCGACCCTCTGGGACGACCGCCCCTTAGACGGCCGGCGCCGGTGGCTGGCCCTGGTCGCCGCCGTCGTCTTCGGCTTGACGTTCATGCCGGACCCCGTCCGGATTCAGATATGAGGGTTGGGTGTTAGGTGTTGGGTATTGGGTGTTGGGGCTTGGAGGGCTAAACTTATGGGCGGACGCACACGATTATCAAGGCCGTTCGGCTCGTGAAAATCGGGGTCGTGATCCACATAAGCCGATGGTCGGGAAAAGCCGTTGCCGTACCGGGACCTGGCACCTGGGACCCGGGACCTTCTTGAAGAATCGCTCTTCCTGGGTGCTGGGAAAGGCCGCCCCGACGCCATTTTCATGGGCCGAACGGCTCTGTAAGAAACCCAACACCCAACACCTAACACCTAACACCTAACACCCAACACCTAACACCAAGTGAGGGTCTGATATGGCATGGGTGAAGTTGGGGGTCAACATCGACCACGTGGCGACCCTCCGGCAGGCGCGCCGGGAGCGAGACCCGGACCCCGTCCTGGCCGCTCTGATCGCCGAGCAG